>NZ_JBHXLV010000296.1:0-5815 GCF_042721685.1 Streptomyces sp. NPDC058459
GGGTTCGGGAGGGGACGGGTGGCGGGGTACGGGCGGGGTCAGCCGAGGCCGTTGGCCTTCAGCCAGTCCTTGGCCACGTCCAGCGGGTCCTTGTGCTCGACCTGCACCTGGGTGTCCAGGTCGAGCAGGGCCTTGGTGTCCAGCTTGGCGGAGACCGCGTCGAGCGCGTCCACGCCCTTCTGCGGCACCGCGTTCTTGCGCACGAGGGGCTGGACGTTCTGGAAGCCGAAGAGGTTCTCCGGGTCGCTCAGGACGACGAACTTCTCCTTGGCGATCACCGGGTCGGTGGTGAAGAGGTCGGCGACCTGCACGGAGTCCTTCTTCAGTGCCGACTGGGTGAGCGGGCCGCCCGCGTCCAGGGACTTGAAGGACTTGAACTCCAGCCCGTACACCGACTTCAGGCCGCTCAGGCCCTGCTGGCGGGTCTGGAACTCCGGTGAGCCGCCGATGACCAGGTCCTTGGCGATGCTCTTGAGGTCGGCGATCGAGGACTTGGCGGTCAGGTTGTACTTCTTGGCGGTGGCCGCGTTGACCGTGACCGAGTCCTTGTCCTCCGCCGGGGAGGGGTCCAGCAGGGTCAGCTTGGAGTCCAGCTTGGCCTCGATGGCCTTGGTGGTCTCGTCGGTCGACTTCGGGGCCGCCTTCTGGTCGAGGTAGGCCAGCAGCGCGCCGTTGTACTCGGGCAGCAGGGTGACGGAGCCGTTCTTCAGCAGACCGTAGGTGGTCTCGCGGCTGCCGATGTTGGGCTGGTACTTGACCTTGACGCCCTTCGCCTTGAGGGCCTCGCCGTAGATGTCGGCGAGCAGGATGCTCTCGGCGAAGTTGTTGGAGCCGACGACGACGGTGTCACCGCTCGCCTTGCCTCCGGCCAGCGGGTTGTCGGACTTGTCGTCGGAGGAGCCACAGCCCGCAAGCAGCGTCGTCGCCGCCGCGAGGGCGACCAGCGCCGCCCCTCGGTTCCCCCGGATGGACTTGCTGATGCGGTTGTTGTATGTCACTCGTTGATCCAAGCCAGTTCGTGATTTGTCAGTCAAGGGAAGTGAGGTCACCGATTGGCCTCGATCGCGCCTGTTTGTGTCGGCAGTATGAACACACCGGTGAAGCCGCTCATCCACCGCGCCGGACCCCCGGCGAGACGGTGAGCTTCGACAGCGCCCAGAACACCAGGAGGGTCACCAGGGCGAGTCCGGCGACCAGGCTGGCGCCGCCGACGACCTTCTCGTAGTCCTTCTGGTAGAGCCCGTCGATGATGTACCGGCCGAGCCCGCCGAAGCTGACGTACGCGGCGATGGTCGCCGTGGAGACGATCTGCACGGCCGCGGTACGCAGTCCGCCGAAGATCACGGGCAGCGCGACCGGCAGTTCGACCTGGAACAGGATGCGCGGCTCGGTCATGCCCATCCCGCGCGCCGCGTCCACCGGGGACGGGTCGACGGTCTGGATCGCCTCGTAGGTGGTCACGAGGATCGGCGGTACGGCGAGCACGACGAGCGGCACCATCACGGGCAGCGTGCCGAAGCCGAACCAGATGAACAGCAGCACCAGCAGACCGAAGCTGGGCAGCGCCCGGCCGGCCGTGGCGACCATCGACAGGGCGTTGCCGCCGCGCCTCAGATGCCCGGCGACCAGTCCGACGGGCAGTGCGATGAGCGCGGCGAGGGCGAGGGCCTCCAGGGAGTAGCCCACGTGCTCCAGCAGGCGGGTGGGGATGCCGTCGTAGCCGTGCCAGCGTGCGGGGTCGGCGAAGAAGGAGCGCGCGAAGTCCAGGACGTTCACCGGGCGGCACCCTTCTTCGGCATCCACGGGGTCAGCAGGTTGCGGGCGAACACCAGCGCCGCGTCGACGAGGATCGCCAGCAGGGCCGTGGTGACCACCGAGTTCACCGCGAGTTCGGGCCGGTGGTAGAGGTTGGCGTCGTTCAGCATGTTGCCGAGCGCGCCCTGGTTGCCGATGAGCATGCCGACGCTGACCAGCGAGATGCTGGACACGGTGGCGACCCTCAGGCCCGCGATGATGGCGGGTACTGCGATGGGCAACTGCACCTGGAGATACCGCCGTACGGCGCCGAGCCCCATCGCCTCGGCGGCGGCCAGGGTCTCCGGGGGCACCGAGCGGACGCCGTCCACGATGGCGGGGACGAGCACCACCAGGCTGTAGACGGCGAGCGGGATCATCACCGTCAGCTCGCTCTGGCCGGTGTAGTCGATGAGGATGACGAAGAACGCCAGCGACGGGATCGCGTACAGCACGGTGGTGACGCCGAGGACCGGCGGGTACAGCCAGCGGAAGCGGGCGCAGAGCTGGGCGACGGGCAGCGAGAGCAGGAGCCCGGCCAGCACCGGCAGCAGCGCTTCGCGCAGATGCAGCCCGATCAGGCCGAAGTAGCTGTGCTGGAGGTCGCTGGGGAGGTCGAAGAAGCCGTTCATCCGGCCGCCGTCACCTCCGGACGGTCCTCGGTGTGCGCGGTGCGGATGGCCTCGCCGATGGCGGCCTGCGAGACCACGCCGACCGCGCGTCCCTCGCCGTCGACGGCGACGGCCCAGCCGGTCGGCGAGAGCACCGCCCCGTCGAGGGCACTGCGCAGCGAGTCCTTGCCCGGCCGGAACGGCCTGCCGTACGGCAGGAGCCGGCCGGTGTCGATGGCACCCGCGGTGAGCGCGCCCGGCTCGCCCCAGCCGAGCGGACGGCCGTCGGCGTCGGTGACGAGCAGGTACGGGGCGCTGCCGCGCGGGGTGAGCCGGGTGGCGTCGGCGTCGACGGGGACGATCGGCCCGGTCTCCAGCTCCAGCGCGTCGGACGGGAAGAAGGACAGCCGGCGGATGCCCCGGTCGGCGCCGAGGAAGTCCTCCACGAAGGGGTCGGCGGGCGCGGTGAGCAGTTCGGCGGGCGGCGCGAACTGGGCGAGGTGGCCGCCGGTGCGCAGCACGGCGACCATGGTGCCGAGCTTCACGGCCTCGTCGATGTCATGGGTGACGAAGACGATGGTCTTGCCCAACTCGTCCTGGATGCGCAGCAGTTCGTCCTGGAGTCCCTTGCGGACCACGGGGTCGACGGCGGAGAAGGGCTCGTCCATCAGCAGGACCGGCGGGTCGGCGGCGAGCGCCCGTGCCACGCCGACGCGCTGCTGCTGGCCGCCGGAGAGCTGGTAGGGGTACCGCTTGGCGAGCGAGGTGTCGAGCCCGACCCGCTCCATCAGCTCCGCGGCGCGCTCGCGGGCCTTGCCCTTGCTCCAGCCGAGGAGGCGGGGCACGGTGGTGATGTTGTCCAGGATGGTGCGGTGCTGGAAGAGCCCGGCGTTCTGGATGACGTAACCCATGGACCGGCGCAGGGAGTTGACGGGCTGCTGCCGGATGTCGGCGCCGTCGAGGAGGATGCTGCCCTCGCTGGGCTCCACCATCCGGTTGATCATCCGCAGGGTGGTCGTCTTGCCGCAGCCGGAGGGGCCGACGAGGACGGTGATCGCGCGGTCCGGTATGTCGAGCGACAGCCGGTCGACCGCGACCGTCCCGTCCGGGTATCGCTTGGTGACTGAATCTATCCGTATCAAAACGCCGCGCGCCCTTCGGTTGGCAGGAGTGCCTGGAACGTGCCGGCCGAGTCTAGACGGCACGGGCCACGGCACCCGGTGAGTGCGAAAGGGCGACCGGACCGGGTGCGGGCGCGCGCACCCGTGGTCGTGCCACGGCCGGACGGTCCCATGAATCGCAAAGCTGCTACCCCGCCACGGTCTTCCCATTCATCTGATTGTGTGACTCCGCTCATACGATGCCGCCCACCTGCCGGAGACGGCGGGCGGGCGGCGTCGGGGGCGCGGTGTCAGCCCTCTCGCGGTGTCAGCCCTCTTCGGGGGTGAGGCGCAGCGAGACGCTGTTGATGCAGTACCGCTGGTCGGTGGGCGTCGGGTACCCCTCGCCCTCGAAGACGTGCCCGAGGTGGGAGCCGCAGCGGGAGCAGCGGACCTCGGTGCGGACCATCCCGTGGGAGCGGTCCTCGATCAGCTCGACCGCGTCGCTGTCCTTCGGGTCGAAGAAGGACGGCCAGCCGCAGTGCGAGGCGAACTTGGTGCCGGAGGTGAACAGATCGGCTCCGCAGGCCCGGCAGGAGTAGACACCCTCGGTCTTGGTGTCCGTGTACTCACCGGTGAAGGCCGGCTCGGTGCCCGCCTGGCGCAGCACCGTGTACTCGGCCGGGCTCAGCTCCGTCCGCCACTGCTCGTCCGGCTTCTCGACGTCGTACGCCATGAGGATCAGCCCCTTCTACTTCTGCGACAGGCGGTGCAGGATCAGCGGGCCCAGGTCGGTGACGTCGCCCGCGCCCATGGTGAGAACGAGATCACCCGGCTTCGCCATTCCCGCGACGACCTCGGGGATGTCCGCCCTGTCGTGCACGGCGGTGACATCGGCGCCGGCGGCTCGGGCGGCCTCGATGATCAGCGCGCTGGTGACTCCCGGGACCGGGTCCTCGCGGGCCGGGTAGATGTCGAGCACCACGGAGGCGTCGGCGAGCGTGAGCGCCTGGCCCATCTCCTTGCCCAGCTCCTGCGTACGGGAGAACAGGTGCGGCTGGAAGACGACGAGGATACGGCGGTCGTCCCCGGCGGCGCCGCGCATGGCCTCCAGGTCGGCGGTCATCTCGGTGGGGTGGTGGGCGTAGGAGTCGATCACCTGGACGCCCGCCTCCTCACCCTTGAGCTGGAGGCGCCGCTTGACGCCGGTGTACGCGGCGAGGGCGGGGGCCAGCTCGTCGGCGGGGAGGCCCAGGGCGGCGCCGGCGGCGAGCGCGGCGACGGCGTTGAGCGCGTAGTGGCGGCCGGGCACGGAGACGGCGAAGGTCAGCTCACGGCCGTCCAGCACCACGGTGACCTGACTCCTGAGGCCCTGCGGGACGATCTCCAGGACCCGTACGTCGGCGTCCTCGGCCTCGCCGTACGTCACCGTCTTCACGCCGGACACCCGGCGGGTCAGCTCGCGGGCGCCCTCGTGGTCGGCGGAGATCACCAGGGTGCCGCCGGGGACGATCTTGCCGGCGAAGGTCTCGAAGGACTCGTAGATCTCGTCCATCGAGGCGTAGTTGGCGTGGTGGTCCAGCTCGACGTTGAGGACGATGGCGACCTCGGGGGCGTACTTGTGGAAGCTGCGGTCGCTTTCGTCCGCCTCGGCCACGAAGATCTCGCCCTCGCCGTGCAGGGCGTTGGAGCCGGGCGCGTCGAGGTCGCCGCCGATGGCGTACGACGGGCGGGCGCCCAGCTCGGTGAGGGACACGGCGAGCATCGAGGTGGTGGTGGTCTTGCCGTGCGTACCGGCCACCGCGATCGGCCGCAGACCCTCCATCAGCGCGGCGAGGGCGTCGGAGCGGTGCACCACCGGGATGCCCAGCTCGGCGGCGCGGGCCAGCTCGGGATTGTCCTGCCGGATGGCGGAGGAGACGACGACACAGCTGGCGTCGTCGGCGAGATGCCCGGCCGCGTGCCCGATGTGCACGGTGGCCCCGTGCGCCCGCAGCGCCTCGGCGGTCGGGGACTCCTTGGCATCACTGCCCGCCACCCGCGCACCGCGCTGGGCGAGGATCTTCGCGATCCCCGACATCCCGGCGCCCCCGATGCCGATGAAGTGCGGTCGGTCCATGGCGGTAGGAAGGCCGGGTGCCATGCGATGTTCTCCCAGATACGAGCGAGCCAGAGGATGTCCACCCTATGCGCAGATCCCGGCACTCCCGCACCCCGGCAGGGGGGCGCGCCGGGGCGCGGGCGTACGGGGGCGCGTGGGCCGTCGGGGCGCGTCGGGTGAGGCCGGGGACGCGGCAGGCCCCACCCGGG
>NZ_JBHXLV010000297.1:0-5812 GCF_042721685.1 Streptomyces sp. NPDC058459
TCTCAAGGAACGGTCGCTTCCTTCGTACTCACCCTCTCGGGCTTTCCTCCGGGCTTCCCTTCGGTGTTTCCGACTCTATCAGATCTTTCCGACCCCATTTCCTCGGTGCTTTCCAGGTCTTCGCTTTCGCGTTTCCCTTTCCGGCGGTTCCGACTCTATCAGAACCTTTCGGTGTCTGATTCCCAGTCAGCGGGGCTGTCTTCCCGGCCCGCTGGGCCGTTCCGACGAGTGAGACTTTAGCGGATTCCCGGCACCCGAGCTAATCGGGGGCCGCGTCCTTTCGAACACGGATTCCTCATTTCGCAAATGCACACCGAGGCATACGACAGCAGAGTGTCGATGAGTAGATGGCCTTACGAGATGGCTGACCGGGGACCGACCGGAGTCGGCGCTCACGTCGGACAGCTCGGAGGACATTACGCATCCGGCGAGGGGATGTCAACCCCCGCCCGCACCGTCTTGCCACGATCCTGGGTGAGGTCAGTCCTTCCTGCCGGAGGCCAGCTCACGGCTGCGGTCGCGGGCCGCCTCCAGTGCCGCGATGAGGGCGGCCCGTACCCCGTGGTTCTCCAGCTCGCGGATGGCGTTGATGGTCGTACCGGCCGGCGAGGTGACGTTCTCGCGGAGCTTGACCGGGTGCTCGCCGCTGTCGCGGAGCATCGTGGCGGCTCCGATCGCGGACTGCACGATCAGTTCGTGGGCCTTGTCGCGGGGCAGGCCGAGCAGGATGCCGGCGTCCGTCATGGCCTCGACGAGGTAGAAGAAGTACGCGGGGCCCGAGCCGGAGAGCGCGGTGCAGGCGTCCTGCTGGCCCTCGGGGACGCGCAGGGTCTGGCCCACGGCGCCGAAGATCTCCTCGGCGGTGGCGACGTGCTCCTCGGTGGCGTGGCTGCCCGGCGAGATGACGGACATGGCCTCGTCCACCAGGGCCGGGGTGTTCGTCATGACGCGCACGACCGGGGTGCCCTCGGCGAGGCGCTCCTCGAAGAACGAGGTGGGGATGCCCGCGGCGCCGCTGATGATCAGGCGGTCGGCGGGGACATGGGGGGCGAGTTCGTCCAGAAGGGCGCCCATGTCCTGCGGCTTGACCGTGAGGATCAGGGTGTCGGCGGTCTTGGCCGCCTCGGTGTTGCTGACCGGGGTCACTCCGTGCCGGGTGCGGAGCTCCTCGGCGCGTTCCGGGCGGCGGGCGGTGACCAGGAGGTCGGCGGGCGCCCAGCCGCCCCGGATCATCCCGCTGAGCAGGGCTTCGCCGATCTTGCCGGTGCCGAGGACTGCGACTTTCTGGCTCATGCGGTTCATCCTCGCACCGGCGATACGGGGTGCGGAGGGATTGTCCGGTGGGCGGACGCGGCTTCAGTCGGTGCGGCGGCGCAGGGTGGCCGCGCCGAGGGCGAGGACCAGGAGCGCGCATCCGGCGACGATCAGTACGTCCCGGACGAAGGCCGAGGTCGGGTCGGCGTGGTGGAGGATCTCGCTCATGCCGTCGACGGCGTAGGACATGGGCAGTACGTCGGAAATGGCCTCCAGTAGGGGGTGCATGTCCGCGCGGGGCGCGAAGAGGCCGCACAGGAGGAGCTGGGGGAAGATCACCGCCGGCATGAACTGGACCGCCTGGAACTCCGAGGCGGCGAAGGCCGAGACGAAGAGACCGAGGGCGGTGCCGAGCAGGGCGTCCAGGAGGGCGACCAGCAGAAGCAGCCAGGGTGAGCCGGTGACGTCCAGGCCGAGGAGCCAGACGGCGAGTCCGGTGGCGAGCGCGGACTGCGCGACGGCCACGGTGCCGAAGGCGAGCGCGTAGCCGGCGATGAGGTCGGCCTTGCCCAGGGGCATGGCAAGGAGGCGTTCGAGGGTGCCCGAGGTGCGTTCGCGGAGGGTGGCGATGGACGTCACCAGGAACATCGTGATCAGCGGGAAGATGCCGAGCAGGGAGGCGCCGATGGTGTCGAAGGTGCTCGGGCCGGCGTCGAAGACGTAGCGCAGCAGGACCAGCATCAGGCAGGGGACGAGGAGCATCAGGGCGATGGTCCTCGGGTCGTGGCGGAGCTGGCGCAGGACGCGGGCCGCAGTGGCGGTGGTGCGGGCGGTGCTGAACGCGGCCGGGGTCGTGGTGCTCATCGGGTCGGCTCCTCGGTGCGGTCGTCCGCTTCGTCGACGAGGCGCAGGAACGCGGCCTCCACGGTGTCGGTGCCGGTGCGGGTGCGGAGGTTCTCGGGGGTGTCGTCGGCGAGGACGCTTCCGTCGCGCATGAGGAGGAGGCGGTGGCAGCGCTCGGCCTCGTCCATGACGTGGGAGGAGACGAGGAGGGTGGTGCCGCGTTCGGCGAGGTCGTGGAAGAGGTTCCACAGGTCGCGGCGGAGGACGGGGTCGAGGCCGACGGTCGGTTCGTCCAGGACGAGCAGGTCGGGGGTGCCGAGGAGCGCGACGGCGAGGGAGACGCGGCTGCGCTGACCGCCGGAGAGGTTGCCGGCGAGGGCGTCGGCGTGGCCGGTGAGGTCGACGTCGGCGAGGGCGCGGGTGACGAGTTCGCGTCGGCGGCCGGCGGCCGCGCGGCCGGGGTCGAGGATCGCGGCGAAGTAGCCGAGGTTCTGCTCCACCGTCAGGTCGTCGTAGACCGAGGGGGCCTGGGTGACGTAGCCGACGCGGCTGCGCAGGGCGGGGTGGCCGGCCGGGCGGCCGAGGACTTCGAGGGTGCCGCTGACCTTGGCCTGGGTGCCGGTGATGGAGCGGATGAGGGTGGACTTGCCGCAGCCGGAGGGGCCGAGCAGGCCGGTGATCCGGCCTCGGGGAAGGGTGAAGCGAAGGTCGTGGAGGACGGTGCGGGTGCCGCGTACGACGGTGAGTCCGGCGGCGCGGACGGCGTCGGGTGCCGTCGGCTGGGGTGGCTCGGGCACATTATTCATCACGTGATGAATAATGTGCCCGAGCCACCCCAGCCGACGGCACCCGACGCCGTCCGCGCCGCCGGACTCACCGTCGTACGCGGCACCCGCACCGTCCTCCACGACCTTCGCTTCACCCTTCCCCGAGGCCGGATCACCGGCCTGCTCGGCCCCTCCGGCTGCGGCAAGTCCACCCTCATCCGCTCCATCACCGGCACCCAGGCCAAGGTCAGCGGCACCCTCGAAGTCCTCGGCCGCCCGGCCGGCCACCCCGCCCTGCGCAGCCGCGTCGGCTACGTCACCCAGGCCCCCTCGGTCTACGACGACCTGACGGTGGAGCAGAACCTCGGCTACTTCGCCGCGATCCTCGACCCCGGCCGCGCGGCCGCCGGCCGCCGACGCGAACTCGTCACCCGCGCCCTCGCCGACGTCGACCTCACCGGCCACGCCGACGCCCTCGCCGGCAACCTCTCCGGCGGTCAGCGCAGCCGCGTCTCCCTCGCCGTCGCGCTCCTCGGCACCCCCGACCTGCTCGTCCTGGACGAACCGACCGTCGGCCTCGACCCCGTCCTCCGCCGCGACCTGTGGAACCTCTTCCACGACCTCGCCGAACGCGGCACCACCCTCCTCGTCTCCTCCCACGTCATGGACGAGGCCGAGCGCTGCCACCGCCTCCTCCTCATGCGCGACGGAAGCGTCCTCGCCGACGACACCCCCGAGAACCTCCGCACCCGCACCGGCACCGACACCGTGGAGGCCGCGTTCCTGCGCCTCGTCGACGAAGCGGACGACCGCACCGAGGAGCCGACCCGATGAGCACCACGACCCCGGCCGCGTTCAGCACCGCCCGCACCACCGCCACTGCGGCCCGCGTCCTGCGCCAGCTCCGCCACGACCCGAGGACCATCGCCCTGATGCTCCTCGTCCCCTGCCTGATGCTGGTCCTGCTGCGCTACGTCTTCGACGCCGGCCCGAGCACCTTCGACACCATCGGCGCCTCCCTGCTCGGCATCTTCCCGCTGATCACGATGTTCCTGGTGACGTCCATCGCCACCCTCCGCGAACGCACCTCGGGCACCCTCGAACGCCTCCTTGCCATGCCCCTGGGCAAGGCCGACCTCATCGCCGGCTACGCGCTCGCCTTCGGCACCGTGGCCGTCGCGCAGTCCGCGCTCGCCACCGGACTCGCCGTCTGGCTCCTCGGCCTGGACGTCACCGGCTCACCCTGGCTGCTTCTGCTGGTCGCCCTCCTGGACGCCCTGCTCGGCACCGCCCTCGGTCTCTTCGTCTCGGCCTTCGCCGCCTCGGAGTTCCAGGCGGTCCAGTTCATGCCGGCGGTGATCTTCCCCCAGCTCCTCCTGTGCGGCCTCTTCGCGCCCCGCGCGGACATGCACCCCCTACTGGAGGCCATTTCCGACGTACTGCCCATGTCCTACGCCGTCGACGGCATGAGCGAGATCCTCCACCACGCCGACCCGACCTCGGCCTTCGTCCGGGACGTACTGATCGTCGCCGGATGCGCGCTCCTGGTCCTCGCCCTCGGCGCGGCCACCCTGCGCCGCCGCACCGACTGAAGCCGCGTCCGCCCACCGGACAATCCCTCCGCACCCCGTATCGCCGGTGCGAGGATGAACCGCATGAGCCAGAAAGTCGCAGTCCTCGGCACCGGCAAGATCGGCGAAGCCCTGCTCAGCGGGATGATCCGGGGCGGCTGGGCGCCCGCCGACCTCCTGGTCACCGCCCGCCGCCCGGAACGCGCCGAGGAGCTCCGCACCCGGCACGGAGTGACCCCGGTCAGCAACACCGAGGCGGCCAAGACCGCCGACACCCTGATCCTCACGGTCAAGCCGCAGGACATGGGCGCCCTTCTGGACGAACTCGCCCCCCATGTCCCCGCCGACCGCCTGATCATCAGCGGCGCCGCGGGCATCCCCACCTCGTTCTTCGAGGAGCGCCTCGCCGAGGGCACCCCGGTCGTGCGCGTCATGACGAACACCCCGGCCCTGGTGGACGAGGCCATGTCCGTCATCTCGCCGGGCAGCCACGCCACCGAGGAGCACGTCGCCACCGCCGAGGAGATCTTCGGCGCCGTGGGCCAGACCCTGCGCGTCCCCGAGGGCCAGCAGGACGCCTGCACCGCGCTCTCCGGCTCGGGCCCCGCGTACTTCTTCTACCTCGTCGAGGCCATGACGGACGCCGGCATCCTGCTCGGCCTGCCCCGCGACAAGGCCCACGAACTGATCGTGCAGTCCGCGATCGGAGCCGCCACGATGCTCCGCGACAGCGGCGAGCACCCGGTCAAGCTCCGCGAGAACGTCACCTCGCCGGCCGGTACGACCATCAACGCCATCCGCGAGCTGGAGAACCACGGGGTACGGGCCGCCCTCATCGCGGCACTGGAGGCGGCCCGCGACCGCAGCCGTGAGCTGGCCTCCGGCAGGAAGGACTGACCTCACCCAGGATCGTGGCAAGACGGTGCGGGCGGGGGTTGACATCCCCTCGCCGGATGCGTAATGTCCTCCGAGCTGTCCGACGTGAGCGCCGACTCCGGTCGGTCCCCGGTCAGCCATCTCGTAAGGCCATCTACTCATCGACACTCTGCTGTCGTATGCCTCGGTGTGCATTTGCGAAATGAGGAATCCGTGTTCGAAAGGACGCGGCCCCCGATTAGCTCGGGTGCCGGGAATCCGCTAAAGTCTCACTCGTCGGAACGGCCCAGCGGGCCGGGAAGACAGCCCCGCTGACTGGGAATCAGACACCGAAAGGTTCTGATAGAGTCGGAACCGCCGGAAAGGGAAACGCGAAAGCGAAGACCTGGAAAGCACCGAGGAAATGGGGTCGGAAAGATCTGATAGAGTCGGAAACACCGAAGGGAAGCCCGGAGGAAAGCCCGAGAGGGTGAGTACGAAGGAAGCGACCGTTCCTTGAGA
>NZ_JBHXLV010000298.1:0-5678 GCF_042721685.1 Streptomyces sp. NPDC058459
GTCGTCCCGGTGGCGGTGGCGGCGGTGGCCGTCCCGGCTTCGGCGGTCGTCCGGGTGGTCCCGGTGGCCGCGGTGGCACGCAGGGCGCCTTCGGCCGTCCCGGCGGTCCCGCGCGTCGTGGCCGCAAGTCGAAGCGGCAGAGGCGCCAGGAGTACGAGGCCATGCAGGCCCCGTCCGTCGGCGGCGTGATGCTGCCTCGCGGCAACGGACAGTCCGTCCGGCTGTCCCGTGGCGCTTCCCTCACCGACTTCGCGGAGAAGATCGGCGCCAACCCGGCGTCGCTCGTCGGCGTGATGATGAACCTCGGCGAGATGGTCACCGCCACGCAGTCCGTCTCCGACGAGACGCTGAAGCTCCTCGCGGACGAGATGAACTTCGTCCTGGAGATCGTCAGCCCCGAGGAGGAGGACCGTGAGCTGCTCGAGTCCTTCGACATCGAGTTCGGCGAGGACGAGGGCGGCGAGGAGTTCCTCGTCGCGCGTCCGCCGGTCGTGACCGTCATGGGTCACGTCGACCACGGTAAGACCCGACTGCTCGACACCATCCGCAAGACGAACGTCGTCGCGGGCGAGGCCGGCGGTATCACGCAGCACATCGGTGCGTACCAGGTCACGACCGAGGTCAACGACGAAGAGCGCAGGATCACCTTCATCGACACCCCGGGTCACGAGGCGTTCACCGCCATGCGTGCCCGTGGTGCGAAGTCGACCGACATCGCGATCCTCGTGGTGGCGGCCAACGACGGTGTGATGCCGCAGACCGTCGAGGCGCTGAACCACGCCAAGGCGGCCGACGTGCCGATCGTTGTCGCGGTCAACAAGATCGACGTCGAGGGCGCCGACCCGACCAAGGTGCGCGGTCAGCTGACCGAGTACGGCCTGGTGGCCGAGGAGTACGGCGGCGACACCATGTTCGTCGACATCTCCGCCAAGCAGGGTCTGAACATCGACTCCCTGCTGGAGGCCGTGGTCCTCACCGCGGACGCCTCGCTCGACCTGCGGGCCAACCCGGAGCAGGACGCGCAGGGCATCGCGATCGAGTCCCACCTCGACCGCGGCCGCGGTGCCGTCTCGACGGTCCTGGTCCAGCGCGGCACGCTGCGCATCGGCGACACGATGGTGGTCGGCGACGCGTACGGCCGTGTCCGGGCGATGCTCGACGACAACGGCAACAACGTCGAGGAAGCGGGTCCGTCGACCCCCGTCCTGGTCCTGGGTCTCACCAACGTCCCGGGCGCCGGCGACAACTTCCTGGTCGTCGACGAGGACCGTACGGCGCGTCAGATCGCCGAGAAGCGGGCGGCGCGCGAGCGCAACGCCAACTTCGCCCGCCGGGGTGTCCGGTTCTCCCTGGAGAACCTGGACGAGGCCCTCAAGGCCGGTCTGGTGCAGGAACTCAACCTCATCATCAAGGGCGACGCGTCCGGTTCGGTGGAGGCTCTCGAGTCCTCGCTGCTCCAGCTCGACGTCGGCGAAGAGGTCGACATCCGTGTCCTGCACCGCGGTGTGGGTGCGGTCACCGAGTCCGACATCAACCTGGCGACCGGCTCCGACGCCATCGTCATCGGCTTCAACGTCCGCGCCGCGGGCCGCGCGGCGCAGATGGCGGAGCGCGAGGGCGTCGACGTCCGGTACTACTCGGTGATCTACCAGGCCATCGAGGAGATCGAGGCGGCCCTCAAGGGCATGCTCAAGCCGGAGTACGAGGAGGTCGAGCTCGGTACGGCGGAGATCCGCGAGGTCTTCAAGTCGTCCAAGCTCGGCAACATCGCCGGTGTCCTGGTCCGCTCGGGCGAGGTCAAGCGCAACACCAAGGCGCGCCTCCTCCGCGACGGCAAGGTCATCGCGGAGAGCCTCAACATCTCCGGGCTGCGTCGCTTCAAGGACGACGTCACCGAGATCCGCGAAGGCTTCGAGGGTGGTATCAACCTCGGAAACTTCAACGACATCAAGGTCGACGACGTCATCGCGACGTACGAGATGCGCGAGAAGCCGCGAGCGTAACGCCGCGCTGTGCGTCGGCCGACGGGACTTCGGTTCTGTCGGCCGACGCGCCGTCCTGGGGGCGGAGCCCCGAGGTGGCACGGAAACCCTGTCGAGCGAAAAGCTCCTGAGCGGTAGCGTGCGTAGAACCACCGATCCCGAACCGGCGGGTCAACCGGTCACACATGTACGTGGGGACTCTGTCCTTCGACCTGCTCCTCGGCGACGTCCACTCGCTGAAGGAGAAGCGCTCCGTCGTCCGCCCGATCGTCGCCGAACTCCAGCGGAAGTACTCCGTGAGCGCGGCCGAGGTGGACCACATGGACCTGCACCGGCGAGCGCTCATCGGCCTCGCCACGGTGTCCGGCGATGCGGCGCACCTCACCGACGTACTCGACCAGTGCGAACGGCTGGTCGCCGCCCGCCCCGAAGTGGAGCTGCTGTCCGTGCGACGGCGCTTCCACGGCGACGACGACTGACCGAAGAAACGCGAAGAAACGCGAAGAAGCAGAAAGAACGGGAGACGGACCAGTGGCCGACAACGCTCGGGCGAAAAGGCTGGCGGACCTCATCCGGGAGGTGGTGGCCCAGAAGCTGCAGCGGGGGATCAAGGACCCGCGGCTCGGCTCGCACGTCACCATCACGGACACGCGGGTCACGGGTGACCTGCGGGAGGCGACCGTCTTCTACACGGTCTACGGCGACGACGAGGAGCGGCAGGCCGTCGCCGCGGGCCTGGAGAGCGCCAAGGGCATCCTGCGCTCCGAGGTCGGCCGCGCGGCCGGCGTGAAGTTCACGCCGACGCTGACCTTCGTCGCGGACGCCCTGCCGGACACCGCCCGCAACATCGAGGACCTCCTCGACCGGGCCCGGCAGTCCGACGCCCAGGTGCGCGAGGCGTCCTCGGGCGCCGCGTACGCCGGTGGCGCGGACCCGTACCGCAAGCCGGAGTCCGACGACGAGACGGACGACAGCACCGAATGACAGCCAAGCCCACCCCGCCCGACGGCCTTGTCATCGTCGACAAGCCGTCGGGCTTCACCTCGCACGACGTGGTCGCCAAGATGCGCGAGATCGCCCGGACCCGCCGCGTCGGCCACGCCGGCACCCTCGACCCGATGGCCACCGGTGTCCTCGTCCTCGGTCTGGAGCGCGCCACCAAGCTCCTCGGGCACCTCGCCCTGACCGAGAAGGAGTACCTGGGGACCGTCCGGCTCGGACAGAGCACCCTCACCGACGACGCCGAGGGGGAGATCAGCTCCTCCGCCGACGCCTCCGAGGTGACCCGTGAGGCGATCGACGCCGGGATCGCCAAGCTCAGCGGCGACATCATGCAGGTGCCGTCCAAGGTCAGCGCCATCAAGATCGACGGTGTGCGCTCCTACAAGCGGGCCCGGGAGGGCGAGGACTTCGAGATCCCGGCCCGCCCGGTGACCATCTCCTCCTTCACCGTGTACGACGTGCGGGACGCCGTCGCCGAGAACGGCACCCCCGTCCTCGACCTGGTCGTCTCCGTGGTGTGCTCCTCCGGCACCTACATCCGCGCCCTCGCCCGCGACCTGGGCGCCGGTCTGGGCGTCGGCGGCCACCTCACGGCGCTGCGCCGGACGCGGGTCGGCCCGTACAGGCTGGACTCCGCGCGGACCCTGGACCAGCTCCAGGAAGAGCTGACCGTGATGCCGGTCGCGGAGGCCGCGTCCGCCGCGTTCCCGCGCTGGGACGTCGACGCCAAGCGCGGGGGGCTGCTGCTCAACGGCGTCCGGCTGGAGATGCCCGAGGTGTACGCGGGCGCCGGTCCGGTCGCGGTCTTCGACCCCGAGGGCCGGTTCCTCGCGCTGGTCGAGGAGCAGAAGGGCAAGGCCAAGAGCCTCGCCGTCTTCGGCTGAGTCCACCTTCCCTGAACACCAGGGGTGCGCCCGTGGAGCGGCGGTCATGGGGTACGTGCCATACCCGCCGCTCCACGGTCCCCCCTCGGTTCCCCCACCCCTGACCTCTGTCCACTTCACCCCGCCCATTCACCCGTCTGGACGGGCGCTCGGAGTGAACCGGGGGAGCGGAAGGGGGCGCTTTCGTCGCACCCCCTGGTCCCGTGATCATCACGTGCCTACCGTCGAGGTGAGACGCAGGCGCACGGGTGGGGAGGCGGGGCGATGACGGGAGAGGGGCCGCGAGCGGAGAGCGGCGACGGGAGGGCGCCCGGCGGCCAGGGCGATCACGCGGACGCCCTGGTGCAGCTCCACGACCTCTCCGGGCGCCCGCGCGGCATCGCCTTCCTCGCCGACCACCACGGCACCCTGCTCACCAGCCACGAGGCCGTCGAGGGCCTGGACCGGCTGCTGCTGCGCGGAGCGGACGGACGTACCCGCGCGGTCGACGCCGAGGCCGTCGTCCCACTGCCCCGCCACGGGCTCGCGCTCGTGCGTACGGAGAACCTGGGCGTCGCCCCGCTGCCGCTGACCGTGCGCGAGCGGATCGAGGCGGGCACCTACGTACGGATCGCGGCGGGAGGCCGGCGCGAGGCGCGGGTGCTCACCACCGGGCGGGCCACCTACCACGCCGAGGGCAGCGACCAGGTGCTGGACGACGCGCTGGAACTCGCGCTCGGTACCGCCGCCCGCGACGCGCTCCGCCCCGGCGGGGGTACGACCGGCGGGCCCGTCCTGGACGCCCGTACCGGCGCTGTCCTCGGGGTGCTCGGCGCCACTCTGCGCTCCGCCGGCCGGGACTCCTGCTTCGCCGCCCCCGTACACCCGCCCGCCGGGGCCGACTCCGCGCTCACCGCCCTGCTCGCCCGCAACGCGGCCACCGTCCCGGCCTACGGCGCCGACCTCAACCTCGCCGGCGTCCTCCAGCTGTGCGCCGCCTCCGTCAGCCGGGACGGCCCGCCCGGCACCCTCACCGGGCTGACCGGCATCGTCGAACGGGCTTCGGTGAAGCGGGAGTTGGCCGACTTCCTGGCGGGCCCGCAGCCCGTGCTCGCCCTCACCGGTGACCCCGGCAGCGGCCGTACGACCGAGCTGGCGGCGCTCGCCGCGCGGCGCCGGTGCGATGCCACCCCGGCGCCCACGCTGTGGCTGCGCGGGGCCGACCTCCAGGACACCGACGACTCCGTGGCCGACGCCGTCCGCCGGGCGCTGGAGCGGGCCGCGCCGGTCGCGGCCGCCGCCTCCGGCCCCGGCCCCGGCCCTGGCCCTGGCTCTGGCCTTGGCCACCCGGCGGACCTGGGCGACCTCGACCCCGAGACGCCGGCCCTACTCGCCGCGCGGGAGGGGCGTCCGCTGCTGCTGTGCCTCGACGCCCCCGAGGAGATGCCGGCCGCCCTGCTGCCCGGGTGGGCCGAGGCGACCGTCGCATGGCTGCGCGCCACCGGTGCCCGCCTGGTGCTGGCCTGCCGGGACGAGTTCTGGGAGAGCGCCGCCGAGTTCTTCCCCGCGCGCCTCAGCCTGACGGGGTTCACCCGTCAGGAGGCCCGCGCGGCCCGCTCCCGGCACGGCATCCCCGACGGCGCCCTCGGCGCCGCCGACGCCGGGCACCCGCTCGCGCTGCGCCTGCTGTCCGAGGTGCGGGCCGCGCTCCCGGCCGACGCGCCCACGCGTCCCCTGGACCGGCACGACGTCTTCGCCGCCCACCTCGACCTGACGTGCCTGCGCGTCGCCCGGCGGATCGCGGCCGCGGGCGGCCTTCCCGACACCGCCG
>NZ_JBHXLV010000299.1:0-5616 GCF_042721685.1 Streptomyces sp. NPDC058459
GGCCCGGCCGCCCGGCCGGGCCTTCTCGCGTGTCCGCTCAGGCGGTGAGGCGGGCGATGGCCTCCTCGACCGTCAGCTCCTCGCGCTCACCGGTCCTGCGGTCCTTCAGCTCCAGCACGCCGTCGGCCGAGCGGCGGCCGGCGACCAGGATCTGGGGTACGCCGATCAGCTCGGCGTCGGTGAACTTCACGCCCGGCGAGACCCCGGCCCGGTCGTCGACCAGGACGCGGACGCCCGCGGCGGACAGCTTCTCGGCGACGTCGAGGGCCAGCTCGGTCTGGAGCGCCTTGCCCGCGGCGACCACGTGGACGTCGGCCGGGGCGACCTCCTTGGGCCAGCACAGGCCGTGCTCGTCGGCGGTCTGCTCGGCGAGGGCGGCGACGGCGCGGGAGACACCGATGCCGTAGGAGCCCATGGTGACGCGGACGGGCTTGCCGTTCTGGCCGAGCACGTCGAGCCCCAGGGCGTCGGCGTACTTGCGGCCGAGCTGGAAGATGTGGCCGATCTCGATGGCCCGGTCCAGCTTCAGCCCGGCGCCGCACTTGGGGCAGGGGTCGCCCTCCTGGACCACGACGACGTCCACGTACTCGTCGACCTCGAAGTCACGGCCCGCGACGACGTTCCTCGCGTGCGTGTGCTCCTTGTTGGCGCCCGTGATCCAGTCGGTGCCGGGGGCCACGCGGGGGTCGGCGATGTACTTGACCTTCTCGCCCAGGCCCTGCGGGCCGACGTAGCCGCGGACCAGGTCGGGGCGGCCGACGAAGTCCTCGGCGGTGACCAGCTCGACGGCGGCCGGGGCGAAGTGCTGCTCGACCTTGCCCAGGTCGACCTCGCGGTCCCCGGGGACGCCCACGGCGACGATCTCGCCGTCCACCTTGACCAGCAGGTTCTTCAGCGTGGCGGAGGCGGGGACGCCGAGGGAGGCGGCGAGGGTCTCGATGGTCGGGGTGTCCGGGGTGGGGATCTCCTCCAGCGCGGGCACGGCCGAGCCGTCGACCGGGGCCGGCTCGTAGCGCACGGCCTCGGTGTTGGCGGCGAAGTCGCAGTTGGGGCAGTCGGCGAAGGTGTCCTCGCCGGCCTCGGCGGGGGCGAGGAACTCCTCGGACCGGGAGCCGCCCATGGCGCCGGCGGTGGCCGCGACGATGCGGTAGTCGAGGCCGAGGCGCTCGTAGATCCGCTGGTAGGCGGCGCGGTGCAGGGCGTAGGAGGAGGCCAGGCCCTCGTCCTCGGTGTCGAAGGAGTACGAGTCCTTCATCAGGAACTCGCGGCCGCGCAGGATGCCCGCGCGGGGGCGCGCCTCGTCCCGGAACTTGGACTGGATCTGGTACAGGATCACCGGCAGGTCCTTGTAGGAGGACGCCTGGTCCTTCACCAGCAGGGTGAACAGCTCCTCGTGGGTGGGGCCGAGGAGGTAGTCGCCGCCCTTGCGGTCCTTCAGGCGGAACAGCTCGGCGCCGTACTCGTCCCAGCGGCCGGTGGCCTCGTAGGGTTCGCGCGGCAGCAGGACGGGGAGGACGACCTCCTGGGCGCCGATGGCGTCCATCTCCTCACGGACGATCCGCTCGACGTTGGCGAGGACCTTGGTGCCCAGCGGCAGCCAGGACCAGATGCCGGCTGCGGTACGGCGGACGTAACCGGCGCGGACGAGGAGCTTGTGGCTGAGGACCTCGGCGTCCGCCGGGTCGTCGCGCAGCGTCTTCGCCAACAACTTGGACATGCGCTGGACCGGTACGTTCGCCATTGTTCTCGTACTCCTGCCGGAAATGTAGGTGATGGCTAGGAGGTTAGCCGGGCCGCACGCACGGGTGGAAATCGGTTAACGGCGGCGCAGCGGGAGGGGAGCGCCCATCACCGCGTACGGTTTGGGGGCGCTCGGGAAGTGGACCTGGCGGGCCAGGTCGGTGTAGCCGAGCGAGTGGTAGAGGCCGCGCGCGGGGCTGTCGGTGTCGATGGCGGAGAGGATCGAGCGGGGTTCGGCGGCGGTGTCGGTGATACGGGTGATCAGCCGGCGGCCGACGCCCCGGTTCTGGTGGCCGGGGTGGACGTGCAGCTCGGTGATGACGAAGGACTCGTCCAGCCAGCCGTCGTTGCCCTGGCCGCGCAGGTAGGGCTCCACGACGGTGGACCACCAGTGGGCGCGGGAATTGGGCATGCCGTACACGAAGCCGATCAGCGCGCCCTGGCTGGTGGCGCCGAGGGCGCGGGCGCCGGGCATCCGCATGTGGCGCTGGACGATCTGACGGCGTACGGCGATCTCGTCCGGACCGAGCCCGAAGGCCAGGGCCTGCACCGCGAGGGCCTCGTCGACGCGGGCTGCGAGGTCCAGGGTGCCGATCATGAGATCCATGCGGGGAGCGTACAGGGCACCCTCAGCGGGTCCGCTTCAGAAGAGAACGCTCATGAACTGGCCGACCTCCTCGAACCCCACCCTGCGGTACGTGGCGCGCGCGGCGGTGTTGTAGTCGTTGACGTAGAGGCTGGCCACGGGGGCGATGTCGGCGAGGGCGTAGCGCAGTACGGCGGCCATGCCGGGGGCGGCGAGGCCCCTGCCCCGGTACTCGGGGGCCACCCAGACGCCCTGGATCTGGCAGGCGTGGGCGGTCGCGGCACCGATCTCGGCCTTGAAGACCACGTTGCCCCTGCCGTCGAGGCGGGCGAAGGAGCGGCCGGCACCGACCAGCTCGGCGACACGCGCCTGGTAGAGGAGTCCGCCGTCGCCGGCCATCGGGGAGACGCCGACCTCCTCGGTGAACATGGCCACGCACGCCGGCATGATCGTGTCCATCTCATCCTTGCGGACGCGCCGGACGTAGGGGTCCGGGGTGATGTCGGCGGGCAGCTGGTCGGTGACCATGAGGGGCTGGCGGGCCCGGACCTCGCGGGCGGGGCCCCAGTGCGGTTCCAGCAGGCGCCACAGTTCGGCAGTGGCCTCGGCGGCCCCGACGATCGAGGAGCAGCGGCGGCCGACCCGCCGGGCCCGGTCGGCGAAGGCACGCACGGCACGGGGGGTGGCGCAGACGGGGACGAGGTTGGCGCCCGCGTAGCACAGGGACGTGAGCATGCCGTCCTCGTACCAGCCCCACATCTCGCCGCCAAGCCGCCAGGGGTCGAGGCCGGCCACCTGGACGCGTGCGGCGACGAAGGCGTTGGCGACGGGCTCGCGGTCGAGAACCGCGAGCGCTGCGTCGAGGTCGCTCGGTTCGAGCACCCGTGAGGTGGTCTGGGTCAACACGTGCGGGGGCCTCACCCTGGGGTCTGCGCTGGTCTTGGCACTATAGCCGCGCGTCCCTCCGGGGGCTTGCCCGCCGTACCCCTCTCACCCCCGCACGAGCCCCAGAAACGCGTGCCACGCCGTGGTCTGTACGGAGAGGGTGGGGGCGGTGGCAGGGTTCTGCTTGGAGTCACGGACGTGGATGGTGGCGGGGCAGGCGGCGACCTCTACGCACTGGCCGCCATCGCCGTCGCTGTAGCTGGACCTGTGCCACGGGAGGGCGACTTCGAGGCACTGCCCGCCATCACCGGTGCTGTAGCTGCTCTTGAACCACGTCAGACCGGACGGCTTCTCGATGCTCATGCCTGGACCAGCCCCAGGAACGCGTGCCACGCCGTGGTCGGCACGGAGAGGGTGGGGGCGGTGGAGGGGTTCTGCTTGGAGTCACGGACGTGGATGGTGGTGGGGCAGGCAGCGACCTCGACGCACTCGCCGCCGCCGCCGCTGCTGTAGCTCGACTTGTACCAGGGGAGGGCGACTTCGAGGCATTCACCGCCGTCGCCGCTGCTGTAGCTGCTCTTGAACCACGTCAGGTTGGACGGTTGATCGACGTTCATGTCTCTCCCAGCAACTTCTCTAAAAATTCCAGCGACTTGCGCGGTGTCAGGGCCTGAGCACGCAGGAGACCGTACTGCTCTTCCGCTTTCCTGACCGCTGAACGATCAGTGAAGAGGGCGCTGGCCCTGGCTGCCGGTACGTAGGCGATCCTGCGCCCTTTTATCGTCTCGATCAAGTTGAACTGACCGTTGAGCGCGGCATGTTCCTCGCGGTCATGCGGCATGATCTGCATCTCCACGTTGCGCCGCTGGCTGACAAGCAGGATCTGCTCCAGTTGGCCACGCCAGACAGCCGCTCCGCCCAGTTTCTGGCGCACCACTGACTCCTCCATCACGAAGGTCACTGTGGGCGCGGGTTTGCGCGCGAAGATCTCCTGTCGGGCCATTCGCGCCGCCACCCGCTGCTCGACCGTCGCCTCGTCCAGCACCGGACGCCACATGGTGAACACGGCCCGCGCGTAGTCCTCCGTCTGTAAGAGACCCGGTACCGCTTGTACGGCAAACACGTGCAGCGCGACCGCCTGCTTCTCCAGCGCCGCCGCATCCCGGAAGAACGCCGGATACTGCGCCTTCTCCATGTCCTCGATGAAGTCGACCAGCATCCCGCCCGCGCCCAGCACCTCATCCGCCTGCCGGATGAACTTCGCGTTCGGGATGCGTCGCCCCACCTCGTAAGACGTGATCGTGGCGGCCGAGTACCCCGTACGACGGCCCAACTCGGCCCGATCCATGCCCGCTTGGACACGCAACCGCTTCAGCAACCGTCCGAAGACGAGCGGGATACCCGCGCCCGGCGCCTCCTGGTCCTCCTGTGATTCCTCGCTCATGCCCACCCCCAATGCCCGCGCGCCACCCTCGGTCACGGGGCGCTCGTGTACAGCGGCACCTCACCCTTGTACAACGCCTGGTGGTCCCGGTGCCGCCACTGTCCAACGCTACTCAGCGTGCGGGACCGTAACGGCGTGAAATCAGAAACTTCCACCCAGGAATTCGCGATGCGCTTCACCTCCACCCCGCGTGGCGCACGGCTCGCCCGGCGGCTGGTCTCGGTCCGGCTGGACGAGTGGGGGCATCCGTACGACGGCTGGGTCAACGAGGCCGTCACGCTGATCGCGGCCGAGCTGGCGGCCAATGCCGTACAGCATGGGCGCGTCCCCGGCCGGGACTTTCACCTGCGGCTCGCCGAGGACGCCGGCGGCGTACGCGTGGAGGTCTCGGACACGCTGACCGAGCGGCTGCCCGAGATCCGGGTGCCGTCCGGGGAGTCCGGGCGGGGGCTGATCCTGGTCGAGGCGCTAGCGGACAAGTGGGGCGTGGCGCCGAGGCAACCCGGCAAGACGGTGTGGGCGGAGGTACGGCAAAGTCCCGCCACCGAAGGGTGACGGGACTCGGATACCGGGGTCAGCCCGCGACCGCCACCGTCGGCTCGCCCGACGTGATGCCCTCGTCCTGCATCTGCTCGGCCAGCTTCATGGCCTCCTCAATGAGGGTCTCCACGATCTTCGACTCCGGGACGGTCTTGATGACCTCGCCCTTGACGAAGATCTGCCCCTTGCCGTTGCCGGAGGCCACGCCGAGATCGGCCTCGCGGGCCTCGCCGGGGCCGTTCACCACACAGCCCATGACCGCCACCCGCAGCGGGACCTCCATACCGGTCAGGCCCGCCGTGACCTCCTCGGCCAGCTTGTAGACATCCACCTGCGCCCGCCCGCACGACGGGCACGACACGATCTCCAGACCCCGCTGCTTCAGGTTCAGCGACTCCAGGATCTGGTTGCCGACCTTGAC
>NZ_JBHXLV010000300.1:0-5551 GCF_042721685.1 Streptomyces sp. NPDC058459
GCCCGGCGCAGCCGCCGGCCGCGCCCGAGGCACCGCGCAGCCCCGCCGCACCGGCGGCCACCCGCCGCCCGCCCGGACGGGGCGGACTGGCCGCCGCCCTGCTGGTCGCCGCGGTGGCGGGGGCGGCGGTGTCGGCCGCTTTCCTGATGACCCATCAGGGCCGGGGCGACGGCGACGACGCGCCCGGTGCCACCCCCTCCGCCTCCCGTACGCCGGGCAGCTCCCGCACCCCGGCGCCCTCCGGGTACCGCACCGCCCGCGACCCGGCGGGCTTCACCCTCGCCGTACCGGCCGGCTTCACCCGTGAACGACAGGGCGAGCGCGTCCTCTACCTGTCGGCCGGCGGGACCTTCCGGCTCGGCATCAAGATCTCCCCGCCCGAACCCGGCGGCCCCGCCGCCGTCCTGGAGCGCCTCGCGGCCGAGGGCGCGGACACCAACCCCGGCTACCGCGACGGCCGCGTCACCGAGACCACCCACGAGCGACACCCCGCCGCCCTCTGGGAGTTCACCTGGAACGGCTACACCTCCGCCGAGGGCGCCCGGCACACCCACGACCTGTGCTGGGAGGAGGACGGCCGGATGTACGACGTGTGGGTGTCGGGCCCGCTCGGCAAGGCGCGCGAGGTCCGCGAGCACTTCGACGTGGCCGTGGACACCTTCACCGTCACGGCCCGCTGAGCCGGCGACCGGCCGAGTCGAGGTGCGCGGCGCGTCGACAGGCGGCCGCTCGCGGCCCCGGACTGCCGCTGTCGAAAAAACCCGGAGCCGACTGAGCGGGCCGACAACGCCCTGATCAGCGCATTCACCGCCAGTGATCACTGGCGGAATGGGTGCGGCCGGTGAAACCCCGTTACCGACGGGTACCGAAAGCCCGCCCCCCGGCATACTCTGCGGCTCATGACGGACTCGCAGGCCCTGGAAGTCACCGGCACCAACCCGACCGCCCCGGCCCCCGTGGGCGTGCGCACCGCCTCGGACGTGGTCACCCCGGAACTGGTGGCCCGGCTCACCAAGGGCGTCACCGGCTCCGGCCGGACCAGCAACCACACCCCGCTCACCGGGGCCAAGCTCGCCGACCTGCCTGAGTCCACCCCGGACGACGTCACCGCCGCCTACGAGGCCGCCCGCGCCGCCCAGCGCGTCTGGGAGCGGACCCCGGTACGGACCCGGGCCGCGGTGCTGCTGCGCTTCCACGACCTGCTGCTGGAGCGCCAGTCGGAGGTGCTCGACCTCATCCAGCTGGAGACCGGCAAGGCCCGGCTGCACGCCCACGAGGAGGTGCTGGCCGTCGCCGTCAGCGCCCGGCACTACGGCCGCAAGGCCCCCGCCTATCTGCGGCCCAAGCGGCACACCGGCGCCATGCCGGCCCTGACCAAGGTCACCGAACTGCGGCACCCGCGCGGGGTGGTGGGCCAGATCGCCCCCTGGAACTACCCGCTCGAACTCTCCGTCGGCGACGCCCTGCCCGCCTTCGTCACCGGCAACGCGGTCGTGATGAAGCCCGACACCGAGACCTGCCTGACCGCGCTGTGGGCCCGCGACCTGCTCATCGAGGCCGGGCTGCCCGCCGGGGTCTTCCAGGTGGTGCTGGGCGAGGGCCCGGCGGTCGGCCCGGAGATCGTCCGGCACGCCGACTACGTCTCCTTCACCGGCTCCACCCGCACCGGCCGCGAGGTCGCCCGCGGCGCCGCCGCCCGCCTGATCGGGGTCTCCCTCGAACTCGGCGGCAAGAACGCCATGCTGGTCCTGGACGACGCCGACATCGAGAAGGCCGCCGCCGGCGCCGTACGCGCCTGCTTCTCCTCGGCCGGCCAGCTCTGCATCTCCGTCGAGCGGCTGTTCGTCCACGAGTCGGTCGCCGACGCCTTCCTGGAGCGCTTCACCGCCCGCACCAAGGCCATGCGGCTCGGCACCGCCCTCGCCTACGGCGCCGACATGGGCTCGCTTGCCGGGGAACGCCAGCTCAAAGCCGTCGACGCGCATGTGACGGAGGCCGTCGCCAAGGGCGCCAGGGTGCTCGCGGGCGGGGCGGCGCGGCCCGACATCGGCCCGTACTTCTTCGAGCCGACCATCCTCGACGGCGTCGACGGCACCATGTCCGTCTGCGCCGAGGAGACCTTCGGCCCGGTCGTCTCCGTCTACCGCTTCGGCTCCGACGACGAGGCCGTGGAGCGCGCCAACGCCACGCCGTACGGCCTCAACGCCTCCGTATGGACGACCAGTGCCCGGCGTGGCACGGACATCGCCGCCCGGCTGCGCACCGGCACGGTGAACGTCAACGACGGGTACGCCCCCGCCTACGGCAGCGCCCAGTCCCCGATGGGCGGCATGAAGGACTCCGGCCTCGGCCGCCGCCACGGCTCCGAGGGCATCCTCAAGTACACCGAGGCCCAGACCGTCGCCCGGCAGCGGCTGCTGCCCATGGCGCCCTCGCTCGGCATGGACGACGCCGCGTACACGGTCTTCATGAGCCGCAGCCTGAAGGTGATGAAGGCGCTCCGCTTCCGCTGACCCTCCTGCCCCGATCGCCCGTTCCACCACCGTTCTCGACGAGGAGAGCACGTGTCGCAGGAGAAGACTGTCCGGGCCCGGACCGAAGTAGGCCGCGAGGGGCGCGACGACGGTGACGACCACGGTCACGACTACGACGTGCTCGTGGTCGGCTCCGGCTTCGGCGGCTCGGTGACCGCCCTGCGCCTGACCGAGAAGGGCTACCGTGTCGGCGTCCTGGAGGCGGGCCGCCGCTTCACCCCCGCCACCCTGCCCCGCAACTCCTGGGACCTGCGCAACTACCTCTGGGCCCCGAGGCTCGGCCTCTACGGCATCCAGCGCATCCATCTGCTGGGCAACGTGATGGTGCTGGCCGGAGCGGGCGTCGGCGGCGGCTCCCTCAACTACGCCAACACCCTGTACGTGCCGCCGAAACCGTTCTTCGAGGACCCCCAGTGGCGGCACATCACCGACTGGCAGGAGGAGCTGACGCCGTACTACGACCAGGCCAGGCGCATGCTCGGCGTGCGGCTCAACCCGACCACCACCCCGTCCGACACGCACCTTAAGGCTGCGGCGCAGCGGATGGGCGTCGGCGACACCTTCCGCATGGCGCCGGTCGGCGTGTTCTTCGGCGACGGTGAGGACGCCGACGGCGCGGCCAGGGCGCGGCCCGGTGAGCAGGTGGCGGACCCGTACTTCGGCGGCGCCGGGCCCGCGCGCCGGGCCTGCACCGAGTGCGGCGAGTGCATGACCGGGTGCCGGCACGGCGCGAAGAACACCCTGAACGAGAACTACCTGTACCTCGCGGAGAAGGCCGGCGCGGTGGTGCATCCGCTGACCACCGTCGTCTCCGTCACCGACGACTCGCGCGGCGGCTACGCGGTCGCCACCCTGCCCACCGACCGGGGACGCACCGCCGAGGGGCGCCTGTTCACCGCCCGCCGGGTGGTCCTCGCGGCCGGCACCTACGGCACCCAGACCCTGCTGCACCGCATGAAGGCCCACCACCAGCTGCCCCACCTGTCCGCCCGGCTCGGCGACCTCACCCGCACCAACTCCGAGGCCCTGGTCGGCGCCCAGACCGACGACCGGCGCTACCGCAGGGCGCACGGCGCGGACAAGGTCGACTTCACGCGCGGGGTGGCCATCACGTCCTCCGTCCACCCGGACGCCGACACCCACATCGAGCCGGTCCGCTACGGCAAGGGCTCCAACTCGATGGGCGGCCTCACCATCCTCCAGGTGCCCTACGCCGAGGGCTCCTCGCGCGTCCTCGGCTGGCTCACGCAGGCGGTCCGGCACCCGGTGCGGCTCGCCCGCTCGCTCTCCACCCGGCGCTGGTCGGAGCGGACCATCATCGGCCTGGTGATGCAGTCGCTGGACAACTCCCTGACGACGTACCTGAAGCCCGGCGGCGTCGGCAAGGGCCTGCTGACCGCCCGGCAGGGCCACGGCGCGCCGAACCCGACCCAGATCCGGGCCGCCACCGAGGCCGCCTCCGCGCTCGCCGCCGAGATCAACGGCTTCGCCGGCAGCAACGTCGGCGAGCTGATGGGTACCCCGCTGACCGCGCACTTCCTCGGCGGCTGCCCCATCGGCGACTCCCCGGAGACCGGCGTCATCGACCCGTACCACCGGCTGTACGGGCATCCCGGCATCTCGGTGGTCGACGGTGCCGCCGTCTCCGCGAACCTGGGCGTCAACCCGTCGCTGACGATCACCGCGCAGGCCGAGCGTGCCATGTCGTACTGGCCGAACAAGGGCGAGGCGGACCCGCGGCCCGCGCCGGGTGCCGCGTACGAGCGGCTGGAGGCGGTGGCGCCGCGCACCCCGGCCGTCCCGGCGGACGCCTTCGGCGCGCTCCGGCTGCCGCTGCTGGCGGTGCCCGAGGTGCCGCGCCGGAAGGGCGGAACGGGCGGGTGATGAGTGAGGGACCTGCGTCCCCCTCCGAACGCAGGTCCCTCGATTCACACCGTTTTCTCGATCCGGTGCCTGGTTCGATGCGCGATGGCCGCTGGGGGTTGTACCGCCGCCCCGTCATTCGGGTGTGGTGTCGGTCACATTCGGGCGCGGGCGTGACGAAGGGCCCCGCGGAACTCGAACTCGGCCGCGGGGCCCTTGTCATCGGCACCGGCGTCAGGGAGGAGTAGCCGGTGCCCGGAAAGCGGCGCAGGGGGGGGCACGCCGCTCGCCTCGGTGGTCCCGCACCTCTGGCGGAGGGCCAGTGCGGACCTGTTCGGGGAGGGTCGGTGCCGGTGTCCGCGCGAGGACACGGGGGAGGACGCGCTGCGTACCGCACGCCCTGAGGCGTCCGCGGCCGCCGGCCCGGCACCGGTTCATGTGTGCAGTTGTTGTCCGCCGGACGGCCCCGGGCGTCCCCGGAGCCGGCCGTTTCTCCTGGGTGACCGGGCCGCTGTCCCCTGCCGTCCGGTCACTTCTCCGGGACGAGGTCCCACGGCGTACGGCACGACCCGTACGCCTCATCGCCCCGGCGAGCCACGCGTGGTTCTGTCGGGCCCGCCCCTGGCTGGCACGGACAACGGGCTCAACGAAGCGGGCCGCGAGCCGGTCACGCGCCGTACGGGTGAGAGCGGCACCGAACTCAGCCGCGACCCCGGCACAGCTCCAGCAGGGTCATGGCGAGCGCGGTGCCGGGCTTGCCGAGGGCGTCCCGGTAGCGGCCCAGGATCTCCATCTCGCGGGACAGGCTCACCCGGCGGCCGCCCGAGGTGATCCGGGTCCGCTGTACGACGGCGGAGACGGCCATCCGTTCCTGGACGAGGCCGATGATCCGGTCGTCGAGCGCGTCGATCCGCTCACGGGCGTCGTCGATGATCCGCTCGGGCCGCTGGGGGCCGGTGTACGGGGTGGCGGTGCTCATGCGGGGCTCCTGGTGGCTGGTGGCCGCCCCGGACCGGCAGGACCCGGAAAACGCGACAGGCGCTCCGGGCCTTGTCGGCCCGGAGCGCCTGTCGTCAAGTCGCTTGGTGTGTGCTCAAGCAGAACGACCATGGCAGCCGGCGGGCCCGGTGCCATAGGTAAAGCGGAACGTCGTC
>NZ_JBHXLV010000301.1:0-5537 GCF_042721685.1 Streptomyces sp. NPDC058459
AGTTGTAGGCTCCTTTTCCGGCTGGTCTGTGGGGTTTTTTTGGCTTCCGGGTAAATCTCCCGGGGGGGGGGCGGTGCCCTTTGCACACAGGGGCCACGGCACTTCAACGTGTCGGCTGACCTGCGGATATATGCCTTCATGGCCCTCCACTGATCACTGTTGTTCTTCAGCACCTTGTGCAACGCATGCGCACGATGATCTTGAATGGCTGACGGTACGTCAGAGGCCTGAATATGCGTCAGCCTTCACGGAGAGTGGTCACCGAAGTGGACTCGCGACGCCTCATGTCCATCAACGGGAACCGGCTCGATGCCCACGCCACTGCCGCCCGAACAAACAGCCGCGTGGAGAAGGCAACGCCGCACCTCCCCGCGCGGCAGGATGATTGAAGACGGCATCACACCTGAACGGCAGCCAGGTGGCGGTGCCAAGGCCCACGGCGGGCCGGGGGTCGCCCGGCGGGCGAGGGGTGGCAGCGGCCGGACGCGGCACCGTGGCGCAGGGGCGGCCGTGTGCCGTGGTTTCCGCGCGGTCCGGCGGCTGCGCACCCCTGTCCGACGCGTCTCGTGGCCCGGCCTGGGGGGCGGGGAGGAGCGGCGGGTGCTCAGCCTCGGGGCCAGCCGGGTAGTTGCAGGCCGAGGGCGCGCTCGGTCTCGGTGAGGGGTCGCGTCGGGGCGAGGCGTTCGGGGTGGCCCGGTGGGGGCTCGTCCAGGAGCGGGGGTGGAGGTGGGGCGATCCACATCGAGCCCGCTTCGATGAGCCAGTTGCCCAGGGTTTTCAGACAGCACCACACGAACGACCTCATGGGCGGAGTCTGGTCCGGGCGACCAAAGCGGTTCCAAAGCGCTGGTGTGCGGGGGGATCTGGTGGGCGGGGCAGGGGGAGTCGAAGGGGGGCGGGTTTCGGCCAATCGGTATACGTACGCACTTTCCCCGATGCGTGGACAGGCTCCGGACACGGAGAGTGAGGCCCAGGTGTTCGGATTCTTGTTCACTCCGCTTCACGGGGGTACTGATGCGATACGCGCTGCTGGGGCCATTGCTCGTCACGGACGACGGGGGTACACCCCACGTCCTGAGCGCTCCCAAGATGGAACTGACGCTCGCCACTCTGCTTCTCGCCGCCGGCCGTGTCACCACCAAGGAGCAGCTGATCGCCGAACTCTGGAGCGGTGAGCCGCCCCGGCGGGCGTCTGCGGCCGTCCACGTGTACCTGTCGCAGTTGCGCAAGTTCCTCGCCGCGGCGGGCGACCGCGAGGGCCGGGCCATCGTCACCAAGCCGTCCGGCTATCTGCTGCGTCTCGACGGGGCCGGGTACGACGTGCACGACTTCCAGGCCCACATGCGGACGGGTCGCGAGCACCAGCACGCCGGCCGTCACGAGGCGGCGCTCGACTCCTTCGAGAGCGCGCTGCTCCTCGTCCGGGGGCCCGTCCTCGACGGCTCCGCCGAGGCGCCGGGGCTGTCCGCCTTCGCGACCTGGGTCGAGGAGGAGCGGCTGGACTGCCTGGAGCTGTCCGTCGAGGCCCGTACGGCGCTCGGCCGCCACCGGGAGGTCGTCAGCCTCCTGACGGGGCTCATCGCCCGGTACCCGCTGCGCGAGTCCTTCTACCGGCAGCTGATGCTCGTCCTCTACCGCTCCGAGCGGCAGGCCGAGGCGCTGCGCGTCTTCCACTCGGCGCAGCGGGTGCTCCGCTGCGAGCTGGGTCTGGCGCCCTGCCGCTCGCTGCGCCGGCTCCACCAGGCCATCCTCACCTCCGACCGGGCCCTCGACCTCCCGGTGGCGGGCTGATCATGTCCGACACCGCTCCCGGAACCTGGCTGCGGCGGTTCCACCCCGCCCCCGACGCCCCGGCCGAACTCGTCTGCTTCCCGCACGCGGGCGGCTCGGCCGCCTACTGGTTCGCCCTCTCCCGGCTCCTGACGCCGACGGTCGAGGTGGCCGCCGTCCAGTACCCGGGCCGGCAGGAGCGGCACCGCGAGGAACCGCTCCGCGACCTGCACGTGCTCGCCGACCGGATCGCCGCCGCCCTGGGCACGGGCGGGCGGCGACCGCGCCTCCTGCTCGGTCACAGCATGGGGGCCTCACTCGCGTACGAGGTGGCGGTCCGGCTCGCCGGCACCTCCGGTGGCGTCCCTGCCGCCGTGCTGGTCTCGGGCCGTCCCGCCCCCTCCCGGCACCGCGTCGGCGACGACCGGCCGGGCGACGACCGCGCCCTGCTCGCACGGGTGCGGGCCCTCGGCGGCACCGGCACCGCCCTGCTGGACGACCCGGAGCTGCTCGGCCTCGTGCTGCCGGTGCTCCGCGCGGACCACGCGGCGCTGGCCGCCTACCGGCCCACCGCCGCTCCCCCGCTCGACTGCCCCGTCGTCGGCCTGACCGGTGACCGCGACAGCGAGGCCACTCCCGACGAGGTCGCCGCCTGGGGCGCCCACACCACCGGTCCGTTCACCTTGCGGGCCTTCCCCGGTGGGCACTTCTTCCTCTCCGACCGCTTCGCCGAGGCGGCCGCCGAGGTGACCGCCCTGGTCTCCGGCATCGCGGCGGCACGCGCGTGAACGGCAGCCTGCTGGCCGTCAGCGACCTGCACGTGGCCTACGCCGAGAACCGCCTTCCGGCAGCCCGGCACGGGTACCGGCGACGAGGCGCTCGCCCTGGCGGCCGCGAACGGCGTGGTCTGCGCCGACGAGCGCCCGATCCACCCGGAGCCGTACGAGGACGCCGCCGCCTGGTGCCGCGCGCGGGTCGCCGCCACGGAACGGCGGCTCGCCGCCCTGGGGCCCGACGTCCGGACCGTCCTCGTCAACCACTTCCCGCTGACGCGCGAACCCACCCGGATCCTGCGCCACCCCGACTTCGCCCTGTGGTGCGGCACGACGGCCACCGCCGACTGGCACGTGCGCTTCCGGGCCGCCGCCGTCGTCTACGGCCACCCCCACATCCCCCGGACGAGCTGGCACGACGGAGTCCGCTTCGAGGAGGTGTCGACCGGCTACCCGCGCGAGTCGCGGCGGCGCGGTCAGCGCCCGGACGGACCCCGGTCGATCCTGGCGGGCCGCCTCGCCTTTCCGAGGGAGCGAACGTGATTCACGAACTGCTGCCGTCCCGGGTCTCCGCGGCCGAGGCGTTCGGCGATCCGCCGGAGGCCCGGCTCCACCCCGCCGAGGAGGCGGTCGTCGCCCGTGCGGTCCCGTCCCGACGCCGCGAGTTCACCACGGTCCGGCACTGCGCCGCCCGCGCCCTCGCCGGGATCGGCGTGCCCTACCGGCCGCTGCCGCGCGGCGAGCGGGACGCACCGCGCCGGCCGGACGGGGTGGTGGGGGCCATGACACACTGCCGGGGCTACCGGGCCGCCGTCGTCGCGCGCGGTGCCGAGGGCGCGGCCCTCGGCGTCGACGCCGAGCCCGACGAGCCGCTGCCGCGGGGCGTGCTGGCGGCGGTCTCGCTCCCCCGCGAGCGGGACCGGATCGCCGCGCTCGCCTCGCGCCGGCCCGGTCCGCACTGGGACCGTCTGCTCTTCAGCGCGAAGGAGTCCCTCTACAAGGCGTGGTTCCCCCTCACCGTACGGCCGCTGGACTTCTCCGAGGCAAAGCTCTGGTTCGTCCCGTGGCGGGGTGCCTTCCGGGCCGTGCTGCTCGTCCCCGAGTGTCGTTCGGCGGGCGGGAGCTGCGCTTCCTGGAAGGCCGACGGGCGGCGCGGGACGGCCTTCTGGTGACCGTGCTCGCGCTCGCTCAGTCGGACAGGGCCATCAGCCGGGCCAGCTCGGCCCGCGAGGTCACCCCCAACTTGCTGTAGATGCGGGTGATGTGGGCGTCGACGGTCCGGGGGCTCACCGCCAGCCGGAGCGCGATGTCCTTCGTCCTGCGGCCCTCCCCGGCGAGCGCAGCCACCTCCCGCTCCCTGACCGTCAGCTCTCCGAGGGTGGGCTCCGGCACGTCCGGGCCGCGCGCTCCGCGCGGGTAACCGCCGAGGTCCCTGGCCAGTTCCCGGGCGCGGGTGCCCGCCGGGCTGTCCGCGCCGAGCAGCTCGACCGCCTCCGCGTACGCGTGTGCCGCTTCCGCGCCCTGCCGCCGGCGCAGCAGCGCGTGGCCGCGGGCCATCAGGGCGTGGCCGCTCTGCTCGGCGATGCCGACGGCGGCGGCCGCCTCGGCCGAGTGGACGGCCCACTCCTCGATCAAGGCCGTCGGCACCCCGGCCGGGTCCGGGTCCGCCGCGACGGCGGCGGCCGCGAGGAGCTCGTACCCCCGGGCGGCGAGGACCGCGACGGGCTCCGACACCCGCCACGCCTCGCGGCGCGGCATGAGGAGCGCGAGCGCGGCCTCCCCGTCGCCGGCGGCGAGGTACGCCTCGGCCTGGAGCAGGGAGTTGAGCGGGGTCCTGGGAGACTTGAGCGGGTCCTCGGTGCCGGGTCGGGGCCGCCGGGCGGCCGGGTTGCCGCGGCCCAGCTGCGCCCAGGCCGCGGCGGTGATGGCGTCGGACAGGCCGACGTGGTCGTCGCGTCCGGCCGCCGCGGCGACCTCGCGGCACTCGGCGGCCGCCAGCAGGGCGTCCGCCATCCGGCCGGACTGGTAGTGGACGTAGCCGAGGGTGTCGAGGAGCGGGGGCAGGAGATGGGCGTCGCCCCGGGCCCGTGCGGAGGCGAGCGCGCGTTCGGCGTGCCCGTGGGCGGGCCCGTACCAGCCCATGAGGGCCTCGGCCCAGCTCAGCAGGAGGAGCTGGGTGCTCAGGGGTTCTCCGGCGGTGCCCGCGATCTCGCGGAGGGCCGGTCCGGCAGCGGGTCCGTCCGGCGCTCCGAAGCCGCCGCCGGCGTCCGGCTCGCCGTACTCGTCGAGTCCGTCGAGGAGGTGCCCGGCCGCCGTCAGGGAGCGTTCGGCGGCGCAGATGTCTCCGGCGAGGACGGCGCACAGGCCGCTGAGGGCGAGGGCGCCGGACTCCGCGAGCGGCCCGGCCCCGGTGGTGAGGCGGGTGAGCCGTTCGACGTCGGCGCGGGCCGGGATCTGCCCGGCGAGCACCTTGGCGACGTGACGGCGGACCTGGAGCAGGGACGCCGCCTCCGGCGCCGGTCCGGGTTCGGCGGCGAGTTCGGCGGCGAGCAGGGTCTGGGCCTCCTCGTCGCGTCCGAGCGCGGCCAGGACGCTCGCGAGGTAGGCGACGGTGTCGGACCGGTCGGGGCCGGTGCGGGCGGCGGGACCGGCGAGGATCTCGCGGACCAGGCGGGCCACCCGGTCGGCGTCCCCCGCGGCCGCGAGATGGCGCACGACCTCCCGCCACAGCTCCTCGGTGCCGGACGCGGCGTCTCTCCCGGGCGCCGGGCGGGACTCCGTGGCGCGGGCGGCGGCCCGGTCGATCCGGAGGGCGACGGTGAGCCAGTGGGCGGCGGCGGCCGGGCGGCCCAGGTGGAGGGCGATGCGCGCGGCGGTGCCGAGGTCCAGCCGGTCGGCCTCGCCGGCGGCGGCTCCGGCGCGTTCGATGTGCGGGGCGAGTTCGAGGGCGGGGGCGCCCAGGGCGCGCAGCGCCGCCAGCGCCCTGGCGTGCGC
>NZ_JBHXLV010000302.1:0-5440 GCF_042721685.1 Streptomyces sp. NPDC058459
CCCCGACCGGTGGTCGGGGGCCTTCGGTACCGCCGGGGCGGTCAGACCGCTTCGATCACCGGGGCCGGGATCGCGTCCGTGGGCTCGGTGGACGGCTTCTGGGGGCCGCCGCGCAGCGGGACCTCCTTGACGAAGACGGCCGCGACGAGGACCACGACGGCGATGGCGGAGCCGAGGAGGAAAGCGGAGTGCGTGCCCGCGGACACCGCGTGCTGGTACGCCTCCCGAGCGGCGACCGGCAGCTTGGCGAGGCTGGCCGCGTCGAGCTGGGCGGACTTCTCGGTGACGCCCTTGCCCAGCGCACCGGCGCGCTCGGCCATCACGTCCTGCACCCGGTTGTTGAACAGGGCGCCCATGACGGCCACGCCGAAGGAGGAGCCGAGGGTCCGGAACAGGGTGGCGGAGGAGGACGCGACACCCATGTCCTTCATCTCCACGCTGTTCTGCGCGACCAGCATGGTCACCTGCATCAGGCAGCCCATGCCCGCGCCGACCACGGCCATGTAGATCCCGGAGGTCAGCCGGGTGGTCTCGGTGTCCATGGTGGACATCAGGTACAGCCCGATGATCATCAGCACCCCGCCGGCCACCGGGAAGACCTTGTAGCGGCCGCTGCCCGTGGTGACCCGGCCCGCGACCATCGAGGTCACCAGCATCGCGCCGAGCATCGGCAGGAGCAGCAGCCCGGAGTTGGTCGCGGACGCGCCCTGCACGGCCTGCTGGTAGAGCGGCAGGAAGAGCGTCGCACCGAACATCACGAAGCCGGTGATGAAGCCGATGACGGCCATCAGGGAGAAGTTGCGGCTCCTGAAGATGTGCAGCGGCACGACCGGCTCGGCGGCCTTCGTCTGCCAGTACACGAACCCGACCAGCGCGACGACGCCGAGCGCGGTCAGCTCCATGATGCGCGCGGAGGTCCAGGCGTACTCGGTGCCGCCCCACGTCGTGACCAGCACGATCGCGGTGATGCCGACGGTGAGCAGGGTGACGCCGAGGTAGTCGATGCCCGCCTTGGCCCGCTTCTTCGGCAGGTGCAGCACGGCGGAGACCAGCGCCAGCGCGACCGCGCCGAGCGGCAGGTTGATGTAGAAGGACCAGCGCCAGCCCCAGTTGTCGGTGATGGTGCCGCCGACCAGCGGACCGCCGATCATCGCCAGCGCCATGACGCCGGCCATCATGCCCTGGTACTTGCCACGCTCACGCGGCGGGATCAGGTCGCCGATGATCGCCATGACGCCGACCATCAGACCACCGGCACCCAGGCCCTGGACGGCCCGGAACGCGATCAGCTCACCCATGCCCTGAGCCATACCGCTCAGCGCGGAGCCGACCAGGAAGATCACGATCGAGCCGAGGAAGGCGCCCTTGCGCCCGTACATGTCACCGATCTTGCCCCAGACCGGGGTCGAGGCCGCGGTGGCGAGGGTGTACCCCGTCACGACCCAGGACAGGTGCTCGAGCCCGCCCAGATCGCCCACGATGGTGGGCATCGCGGTGCCCACGATCATGTTGTCCAGCATCGCCAGCATCAAGGCGATCATGAGCGCGAGCAGGACCACTCGTACGCTCTTCGGCTGCTTCTCCGGCTGCTCGGGCGCCGCCTGGCCCGCTGTGGCCGTCTGCGTGTCCGCCATTTCTCCCACTCCCCCTGGCGACCGCTACTTACTTGTCGCCCGGCTAGTTCACTATGCTGGAAGGTAACCTGCTACTAGCCGGGCGTCAAGTAAGTTTCCGCGTGAGCGGGAGGGACACGAGGATGGGCGACACCATGGACGGCACCAAGCAGCAGCGTCGCGGCAACACCCGCCAGCGCATCCAGGACGTCGCGCTCGAACTCTTCGCGGAACAGGGCTACGAGAAGACCTCGCTGCGCGAGATCGCCGAGCACCTCGGGGTCACCAAGGCGGCTCTGTACTACCACTTCAAGACCAAGGAAGAGATCATCGTCAGTCTCTTCGCGGATCTGACGCAGCCGATCGAGGACCTGATCGAGTGGGGCCGCGGCCGGCCGAACACCTTGGAGACCAAGCAGGAGATCGTGCGGCGCTACAGCGCGGCGCTGGCCGGCGCGCAGCCGCTCTTCCGGTTCATGCAGGAGAACCAGGCGACGGTGCGGGAGCTGCGCATCGGGGACACGTTCAAGGAACGCATGAAGGGCCTCAGGGAGATCATCATCGACCCCGAGGCCGAGATGGTGGACCAGGTCCGTTCGATGAGCGCGCTGTTCACCCTGCACGCCGGCATGTTCGTCATGGCGGACCTGGAAGGCGACCCCGAGAAGAAGCGCGAAGCGGTTCTCGAAGTCGCCGTGGATCTGGTGACGCAGGCGCACGAGGGCGCCCGCGGCAGGAAGTAGTCCGGACATCCGCGGTCCGGACTACCGTCGGTGGCCGCTGAGGGCCGGGGGGCGGTGGCCCGCGGCTCAGACGTGGACGCCCTGGGCCTTCAGGAAGGTGACCGGGTTGACGGCCGAGCCGTAGTTCGGCGTCTTGCGGATCTCGAAGTGCAGGTGCGGGCCGGTGGAGTTACCGGTGCTGCCCGACTTGGCTATGTGCTGGCCGGTCTTGACGACCTGGCCGATCTTGACGTCGACACGGGACAGGTGGGCGTACTGCGAGTACAGGCCGTCGCCGTGCTTGATGACGATGGCATTGCCGTACGCGGGACCGTCACCTGCGCCGTTCGGGCCGGCCTTGACGACGGTGCCGCCGTGGGCCGCGAGGACCTCGGTGCCGGTGGGCACCGCGAAGTCCTGACCGCTGTGCCTGTGCGCCCAGTGGCTGCCGCCCTGGTCGAAGCTGGCGGAGAGGGTGTACTTCTTCACCGGGTCGACCCAGGAGGTCGCGGAGGCGGAGGCGGCGCTGGCAACCCCGCCACCCAGCACGGCCGCGCCACCGACGGCGGCGACCAGGACGGCCATGCGGGTGCGGAGCGCGGACGTACGGACAGACGTGGAACGCTTGAACATCGATACCTCGTGAAGTCGGAGACAGAGAGCCACCCGGCGTACGGATGTTTCACCGCTTGCCGGGCGGGACTCCACATTGGTAACCCCTCACCCCATCCGGGCTCAAAGAGCCCATCTACGTTACGAGGTAGTAGAAGCGTCTCAAATCGGTCATCTATTGACAGGCCGGGCACCCCGGGGACACCAGGCGGTATGGCCTGCCGGTATCACTCTGGGTTCCGATACGTAAAACCACATTTGTCCTGATTCAGAAACTCACTATCCCGGCTAGTACCGGACATTTCGCCTGTGCGGCATGTCACCGGCGGGCCGGATCGCGGGCCCGGTAAATGTGACGCGCACCTCCAGCAACGTACCGTCCGGTAACTCTGCGGCTCCCGCATGCCGGGACCGGAAATCCGCCAAGACTTCTTTGCGAAGAACCCTTTGCGAAGAAGTTTTGGCGGTCTAGTCTCCGCAGGGTGACCGACGCGACGAAGCGGCCCGAGGGGCCGCCCACTGACACGAACTCGGCAGTGCTGGACGCCAAGGGGCTGCGGGCCATGGCGCATCCGGTACGGGTCCGGCTGGTAGGACTGCTGCGGAAGCACGGTCCGTCGACGGCCACCCGCCTCGCGGAGCGGCTCGGGGTGAACTCCGGGACGGCCAGCTATCACCTGCGCCAGCTCGGCGCCGCCGGCTTCGTCGAGGAGGACGCGGAGCGCGGCAACGCCCGCGAACGCTGGTGGCGTTCGGTGCATCACATGACCGAGCTGAACGACCGGGAACTGGCCGAACGTGAACCCGAGGCCACGCTCGCCTACCTGCAGTCCGTCGCCGCCGCCTACACCCTGCGCGTCCAGCAGACGCTGAACGAGCTGGAGACGATGCCCCCGGCCTGGCGGGACAACTTCGACCTGAGCGACTGGGCCCTGCGCCTCACTCCCGACGAAGCCGCCACGCTGCACGAGGAGTTGAGGTCCGTCATCGCCCGCTACCGACGAGACACGCCGGAGGCGGCGCTGAACGCGCCGGAGGGCGCCGAGCGGGTCGGCGTCGTCACGCACCTCCTGCCCGAGCTGGACACGACCGCGACACCTGACGAGTGCCCTGGCCCTGAGGCCGTGTCCGCCCCGGAGACGTCATGACCGGAGCGCCCCGGGGCACCGGCTCCGGCCCGCGCTCGTTACGGCCGCTGGCCGGGGTACTGACCGCCATGGCGGTCTCCCTGACCGGCACTCGGGTCTCCGCGGTGGCGCTGCCCTGGTTCATCCTGGTCACGACCGGCAGCGCCACCCAGACAGGGCTGGTCGCCTTCTGCGAGATGGCCCCCTATGTGGCGGTCAAGGCGTTCACCGGCCCCCTGGTGGACCAGGCCGGACCGCGCACCGTCTCGTGGACCACGGACCTCGTCAGCGCGGTCGGCGCCGCCGCCATCCCCCTGTGCCACGCCCTGGACCTGCTGTCCTTCCCGCTCCTGCTGGCACTGGTCGCGGTGATCGGCGCCGCACGTGGACCCGGCGACCTGGCCAAGGAGGTCATGGTCCCGGAAGCGGCCGAGCGCGGCAGGGTGCCGCTGGAGCGGGCGGCCGGCCTGTCCGGGGTGACCGAACGGCTCGCCGCCACCCTCGGCCCCGCGATCGGCGGTGCCCTCGTGGCCCTGCTCGACCCCCTCACCTGCGTCGCGGTCAACGCGGGCTGCTTCGCCCTGGGCTCGCTGGTCGTCGCGCTGGCGTTCCCCCGCCGGGCGGCACGGCAGGCCGAGGCCGCCGCCCACCGGGCCGGGGAGTCCGAAGCGGGATACTGGCAGCGCTTCGGCGAGGGCTTCACCTTTCTGCGCACCGAGCCCCTGCTGCTCACCACCATCGTGGTGGTGGCCGTCACCAACCTGCTCGACGCCGCGTTCAGCACGGTCCTGAGGCCCGTCTGGGCCAGGGAGTCGGGCCACGGACCGGCCGCGCTCGGTCTCACCGGCAGTGTGACGGGAGCGGCGGCGGTCGCCGGAAGCCTGATCGCCGCGGTCCTCGCGCACCGGCTGCGGCGCAGGGCGGTGGTCCTGGTCGGCTTCCTGCTGGCGGGAGCGCCGAGGTTCCTGATCCTCGCCGTCGATGCCCGGCTCGGCGTGGTGCTGGCCGTCATGGCCGTCAGCGGGTTCGGCGCGGGCTTCCTCAACCCCGTGCTGGGTGCGGTCCTGGTGGAACGGGTCCCCCGCCGCATGCTGGGCCGGGTCAACGCGCTCGGTGACTCACTGGCCTGGGCGGGCATCCCGCTCGGTGGACTCCTCGCCGGGGCGGCGGTGGCCTCCGTGGGACTCGTACCGGTACTGCTCGTCTGCGGGACCGCCTACTTCCTCACCACGAATCTGGCGGGGCTGCGGCCGGAGTGGCGCGAGCTGGACAGCACGCGCGGCCGGGACGTGCCGACGAAGGACCTCGGGGAGCACGCTCCTCGAAAGAAGTCGGACGTCACGCCCTGAAGACGCGGGAAGGGGGC
>NZ_JBHXLV010000303.1:0-5410 GCF_042721685.1 Streptomyces sp. NPDC058459
TCCTTCACCCGTACGGCTCAGTTGCTCGCGGACGCCGACGGCGTGGCTGAGGCACTCGGGGAGGCGGCCGGGGCGGAGGCGCCGGCGTTGTCCCCCTGGGGCTTGTCGCTCGCGGACGGGCCGCCCGCCGGGGCGGAGGTCGCGGCGGCCGGCGCGGCCGGGGTCTCGCTCGGGCCCCACTCGGTGAAGTAGCTGGTCGCCGGCACCACGAAGGCGCGCAGGCTGACCGCGCCGGTCTCGCTGAAGGTGAAGGTGACCTTCTGCGCGTTGCCGTTCTGGACCGACTCGCGGCTGTTGGCGAGGGTGGCGGAGGCGTTGTCCTTGCCGCCGATGATGAGCCGGCCGTGCGCCGGGACGGTCAGCTGCTGCCCCTCGGCGGGCTTCAGCTCGGCCTTCCCGTCGCTGCCCGCGACGACGATCGACTGCAGCGTCTGGTCGGTGGCGCCGCCGTTGAACAGCGTGGCCGAGACGACGGCCGGGCCGTTCGCCTTGGCGTCGGGCTGGGTGATGACCACGGCGTTCTGAACCTTGATGACACCGACGCTGGTCGCCGCGTTGTCCGGCTTGATCTCCAGGGTCTGGGCGTTGTTGCCGGCGCCGCAGGCGGCGAGCGAGGCGATCGAGAACGCGATGGCGGAGGCGGCGAGGGCACCGCGTCGAAGGCTGCTGCTCACGGCGGCGGATACTCCTTGAACACAGGGGCGGCTTGTCTGGAACAAGCCACCTTAAGGATCTGTCAGCGCCTCAGGCTACCGAGCCGTTCGCGCGACGCCGCACCCGACCCTCCCCTTGGGCGGGGCTTCCGTCCTGCTGGGGGTACGCGGGGCGGCCGCTGATCACCACCGGTCACCACCGGTCACCGCCGGGCCGTTTTGCCGGAACGCGCGTCCGCCATTCGGATAACCGCACGGGACGCCGTTGACGGCGTCCCGCCGGCCCACCGCGACACTCCGGCCCGTATTTCCGTGCGGGAATGCGGGCGTGTCCGGAATTGATCACGGCCGGGTGGCGTGATCAATTCCGGATTCGTCTCGTACCCGACTCCGGTAGTCGAACGAAGGAGCGGAAGTCGTACGCTTGGAAGCGGGCAAACCGGTACATTCAGTCGGTCAGGGAGACTCTTCGGGGCGTGTGACGCAGATGTTTCACTCCGCGCACAGAGCCGCTCCGACCTGCGAATACCCGGTTCCGCAGGTGGTCCGCAGCACGTTCGTGTCGCTGTTGTCAAGCCCCGAGATATGCTCTGACCTGCGAAAACGCCATTCAGAAGACGCCGTATCCGTGTTACCCTGGATAGCCACGGAAGGGGTACCTGTCACATGACGTTCAAGGTTGGCGACACCGTGGTCTATCCCCATCACGGGGCCGCGCTGATCGAGGCTATCGAAACTCGCCAGATCAAAGGCGTGGACAAGACCTACTTGGTGCTGAAGGTCGCCCAGGGCGACCTGACGGTACGTGTGCCAGCGGACAATGCGGAGTTCGTCGGCGTGCGTGATGTGGTCGGTCAGGACGGGCTGGAGCGGGTCTTCGAGGTGCTGCGCGCGCCGTACGCCGAGGAGCCCACGAACTGGTCGCGCCGCTACAAGGCAAATCTGGAGAAGCTCGCCTCCGGCGATGTCATCAAGGTCGCGGAAGTCGTGCGTGACCTGTGGCGTCGTGAGCGCGAGCGCGGACTCTCCGCCGGTGAGAAGCGCATGCTCGCCAAGGCCCGCCAGATCCTGGTGAGCGAGCTGGCCCTCGCGGAGAACACCAACGAGGACAAGGCCGAGGCGCTGCTGGACGAGGTGCTCGCCTCCTAGACGCCTGGCAGGCGGCGTGCCGCGCCTGCTTCCAGGTCCAGCGCAGCAAAATGCCGTGGTGCCCGATGACACTCACCCTGTCGCCGGGCGCTGCGGCATATTCGTCCCCCATGCCCGCCTCGCCTACCCCACAAGGCTCGGCGCACACGATGCACTTTTTCTTCGTCCCGCGATCCGCTCCCGGGGCGGACGGCTCGACCGCGGTCACGGAAAGGGTCCGGTCAAGGCGTCGCGCCCAGGGGCTCCTCCAGGCCATACCCACCGGGCCCGAGCACACAAACCTGACAGGAACCGATGTCTGACGAATCGCGTCCCGCGCCCGCCGAGCCGCGCCAGGACAGCCGCGTCGCCGCCGTGATCCCCGCCGCCGGCCGGGGCGTACGCCTCGGTCCGGGCGCCCCCAAGGCGCTCCGCGCGCTGAACGGCACGCCCATGCTGATCCACGCGATCCGCGCCCTGGCCGCCTCCCGGCACGTCTCCCTGGTGGTCGTCGTGGCCCCGCCGGAGGGGGCCGCCGAGGTCAAGTCCCTGCTGGACGCGCACGCGCTGCCCGAGCGTACGGACTTCCTGGTCGTGCCCGGCGGGGACAGCCGCCAGGAGTCGGTCCGCCTGGGCCTGGACGCCCTGCCCCCCGCCTACGACGTGGTCCTCGTGCACGACGCCGCCCGTCCCCTCGTCCCCGTCGACACCGTCGACACGGTGATCGAGGCGGTGCGCGACGGCGCCCCGGCCGTGGTCCCGGCGCTGCCGCTGGCCGACACCGTCAAGGAGGTCGAGCCCGCCGCCACCCCCGGCGAGCCCGAGCCGGTGCTCGGCACACCTGTCCGCGCCCGGCTGCGAGCCGTACAGACCCCGCAGGGCTTCGACCGGGCCACGCTGATCCGCGCCCACGAGTCCGTCACCGAGGACGTCACCGACGACGCGAGCATGGTCGAGCGGCTCGGCGCGCGGGTCGTGACCGTGCCCGGCCACGAGGAGGCGTTCAAGGTGACCCGGCCGCTGGACCTGGTCCTCGCGGAGGCGGTCCTCACCCGCCGGAGGCTCAACGATGGCTTCTGAGGTCCCGCCGCTGCCCCAGGTGGGCATCGGCACCGACATCCACGCCTTCGAGGACGGCCGCGAGCTGTGGTGCGCCGGGCTGAAGTGGGAGGACTCGGGGCCGGGCCTGGCCGGGCACTCCGACGCCGACGTGGTCGCGCACGCCGCCTGCAACGCGCTGTTCTCCGCCGCCGGGCTCGGTGACCTCGGACAGCACTTCGGCACCGGCCGACCCGAGTGGACCGGTGCCTCCGGGGTCACCCTGCTGACCGAGGCGGCCCGGATCGTGCGCGCGGCCGGCTTCGCCATCGGCAATGTCGCGGTGCAGGTGGTCGGCCCCCGCCCGAAGATCGGCAAGCGGCGGGACGAGGCGCAGCGGATTCTCAGCGCCGCCGCCGGGGCCCCGGTGTCGGTGTCCGGCGCGACCACCGACGGGCTGGGCTTCCCCGGCCGCGGCGAGGGGCTGATGGCCGTCGCCACGGCTCTCGTGGTGCGCGTGTCATAGGGGCGTGCGAGGGTACCCGCACAGCCATCGTCGATCGAGGAGGATCTTCATGTCCGCTGCCCTGTCCGACCGGCTCAAGTCCCTGCTGGACACCCGCGTGTTCATCGTCGTGGGCACCGTGCAGCCCGACGGCGGCCCACAGCTGTCCCCGGTGTGGGTGAAGCGGGACGGGGACGACGTCCTCTTCTCCACCACGGTCGACCGGCGCAAGGAGAAGAACCTCAAGCGCGACCCGCGGGTCACCGTCGTCGTCCTGGACCCGGAGAACCCCTACGAGTACGCCGAGATCCGGGGCACCGCCGAGCTGACCACCGAGGGCGGCCGGGCACTCATCGACGAGCTGTCCCTGAAGTACACCGGCAAGAAGTACGCCGAGTTCAACCCGGCCGCCGCGGACGACGCCGAGCGTGTCGTCGTCCGGATCACCCCGAGCAAGGTGGTCGGCAGCCTCTGAGGGGGCCGGCGGGCAGCCGTTTTCCCGTCCGGGCGCATCGCATCGCGGTGCGCCCACTACCCTGGTGGCGTGACCATTCGCCTGTACGACACCAGCGCCCGGCAGATCCGCGACTTCAGCCCGGTCCAGCCGGGCTGTGTCTCGATCTACCTGTGTGGCGCCACCGTGCAGGCCGCACCGCACATCGGGCACATCCGGTCGGGCCTGAACTTCGACATCATGCGCCGCTGGTTCGAGTACCGCGGCTACGACGTGACGTTCATCCGCAATGTCACGGACATCGACGACAAGATCATCGCCAAGTCGTACGAGCAGAAGCGCCCCTGGTGGGCCATCGGGTACGAGAACGAGCGGGCGTTCAACGACGCCTACGACGCCCTCGGTTGCCTCCCGCCCACCTACGAGCCCCGCGCCACCGGCCACATCACCGAGATGACCGAGATGATGCAGGGCCTCATCGAGCGCGGCCACGCCTACGAGGCCGACGGCAACGTCTACTTCGACGTGCGCTCCTGGGACGATTACCTGGAGCTGTCCCGGCAGGAGCTGGACAACCTGCTCCAGCCCTCCGGCGAGGGCGAGACCGGGAAGCGGGACCCGCGCGACTTCGCCCTGTGGAAGGCGGTCAAGCCGGGCGAGCCGAGCTGGCCGACTCCCTGGGGGCCCGGCCGCCCCGGCTGGCACCTGGAGTGCTCGGCCATGGCGCACAAGTACCTCGGCTCCGTCTTCGACATCCACGGCGGCGGCCTGGACCTGATCTTCCCGCACCACGAGAACGAGATCGCCCAGGCCAAGGCGTTCGGTGACGAGTTCGCCCAGTACTGGGTGCACAACGCCTGGGTGACCATGGCGGGCGACAAGATGTCCAAGTCGCTCGGCAACAGCGTGCTGGTCTCCGAGATGGTCAAGCAGTGGCGTCCCATCGTCCTGCGCTACTACCTCGGCACCCCGCACTACCGCTCGATGATCGAGTACAGCGAGGAGGCGCTGCGCGAGGCCGAGATCGCGTTCGCGCGCATCGAGGGCTTCGTCCAGCGCGCCCTGGAGAAGGCCGGCGGCGAGGTCGAACCGGCCGCCGAGGTGCCGCCCGCCTTCGCCGAGGCGATGGACGACGACCTGGGCGTGCCGCAGGCCCTCGCCGTCGTGCACACCACCGTCCGGCAGGGCAACAGCGCGCTGGCCGCCGACGACAAGGAAGCGGCCGTCGCCCGCCTCGCCGAGGTCCGCGCCATGCTCGGCGTCCTCGGTCTCGACCCGCTGGACCCCCGGTGGGCCGGTGAGGGCGGCGAACGCGGCGAGGACCTCCACGGGGTCGTCGACAGCCTGGTCCGGCTGGTCCTGGAGCAGCGCGAGTCCGCCCGCGGCCGCAAGGACTGGGCCACCGCCGACGCCATCCGCGACCAGCTCGGGCAGTCCGGTCTGGTCGTCGAGGACAGCCCGCAGGGACCGCGCTGGAGCATCGGCCCGCGCTAGGCGCGGCAGGCGACGGGCCTGATCGAGTGTGGCGCCCCGCGGTCCGGGCGGGCCCCCGCAAACAAAAGTTCGAACCCCTACGGGGGGGGGTTATAAAAAAAATAAGCGGCCGACGACAACATCAGGGTTTATATAGGG
>NZ_JBHXLV010000304.1:0-5378 GCF_042721685.1 Streptomyces sp. NPDC058459
CGGGCCCGCGGCGGGACGCTGCGGCATCATGCCGGGGTTGGGACGCGGACCGGCCGGGCCGGGACGCGGACCACCCTGCGGACGGGGCATGCCGGAAGGCGCCGGACGGGCACCGCCCGGACCCTGCGGACGCGGACCGCCGCCCTGGGCACCGGGGCCCTGCGGACGGGGACCGGCGCCGGGGGCACCGGGACCGCCGGCCGGACGGGGACCGCCCTGCGGACGGGGCGCCTGCGGGCGCGCCATGCCGGTGGAGCCACCGGTGTTGAAGGGGTGGTTACCCGGACGGGGACCGGCCGGACGACCGCCGGGACGCGGGGCCTGGCCACCGGAGCGCGGAGCGCCCTGGCCGGGACGGCCCGACTGGCCCTGAGTCTGGCCCTGACCGGGAGCGGCCGGACGGCTGCCACCGGGCTTGGGCGCGCCGGGACGGGCGGCGCCACCGGGGCGCGGACCCTGCTGCGCGGCGGGAGCCTGCGGAGCCTGGGCGGCCGGCGGAGCGGTGAACTCCGGGACGGCCGGGGCCGGGCGCGGCGCGGGCTTGGGACCCGGCACCGGACGCGGGCCGGGAGCGGCCGGCGTCGGAGCCGAGGAAGCCGCCGGGGCAGCGGGCTGCTGCGCGGCGGGCTTGGGGGCGCCCGGCTTGGGGGCGGACGGGCCGTCCCCGACGGCCTTGGCGGCCTGAGACGGGCCGGCCTGCGCCGGAGAGGGCGCGGCGGGCTTGGGGGATGCCTTGCGCGGGGCGGGCTTGCCGGCGGACTTGCCGTTGCCACCACCCTGGAAGGCGTCGGTCAGCTTGCGTACGACAGGCGCTTCGATCGTCGAAGACGCCGAACGGACGAATTCACCGAGTTCCTGGAGCTTGGCCATGACGACCTTGCTCTCGACACCGAACTCCTTGGCGAGTTCGTATACCCGGACCTTAGCCACTTCGCTCCTTTGAGGTCCGGGTGATGCCGGACCGTCGCTAGTTCATGGGCGTACTCATCGCGTACTCATCGAGTGCTCATCGCAATCTCGACCTGCTTTCGACTCGCGAGGTACCAGGCCGCCACGGGGTTCCGCGCGGCACTTCTTACGGTGTTGCCTGCTCGGCAACTGTCGTCTGCCCGACGTGTCGGCGCAACGCGTTTGTGTCGAGCGCTCGCGGGGCGCGCAGTGCCCGCGTGAACGCCCGGCGGCGAAGCGCCTGGTCCAGACAGACCAGTGCCGGGTGTACATAAGCACCCCGGCCGGGCAGCGTACCGCGAGGATCGGGGACGCAGGCGTCCTCGATCCTCACGATCCGCAGTAGATCGTTCTTGGCCGCCCGCTTCCGACACCCCACACAGGTGCGTTCAGGGCATGCTCGGATGTGCGTCCGGCCAGACACAGTTAAGTCTACCTCCCCGTACCGACCTCACCCCGTTGGGGTAGAGATCGAACAGTTGCAGTGTGGTGGACGGTCACGATCCGGCCCTGTTCGGTCACGCGTCCGGGCCGGTCGGGAGACCTACTCGGCGAGCCGGTCGTCGGCCTGCTCGGTGTCCGGCCGGATGTCGATGCGCCAGCCGGTGAGCCGGGCCGCGAGCCGGGCGTTCTGCCCTTCCTTGCCGATCGCCAGCGACAGCTGGTAGTCCGGCACGGTGACCCGGGCGGAGCGGGCGCCGAGGTCGACGACCTCGACCTTGCTCACCCGGGCGGGTGACAGGGCGTTCGCCACCATCTCGGCCGGGTCGTCCGACCAGTCGACGATGTCGATCTTCTCGCCGTTCAGCTCGCCCATCACACTGCGCACCCGGCCGCCCATCGGGCCGATGCAGGCGCCCTTGGCGTTCAGGCCCGAACGGGTGGACCGTACGGCGATCTTGGTGCGGTGGCCGGCCTCGCGGGCGATGGCGGCGATCTCCACCGAGCCGTCCGCGATCTCCGGCACCTCCAGGGCGAAGAGCTTCTTCACCAGGCTGGGGTGGGTGCGGGAGAGGGTGACCGAGGGGCCGCGCACGCCCTTGGCGACACGGACCACGTAGGACCGCAGCCGCATGCCGTGCTGATAGCTCTCGCCGGGGACCTGCTCCTGCACCGGCAGGATGGCCTCCAGCTTGCCGATGTCCACGAGCACGTTCTTCGGGTCGCGGCCCTGCTGGACCACGCCGGTGACGATGTCGCCCTCGCGGCCGGCGTACTCGCCGAGCGTGGCGTCGTCCTCCGCGTCCCGCAGCCGCTGCAGGATGACCTGCTTGGCGGTGGTGGCGGCGATCCGGCCGAACCCGGAGGGGGTGTCGTCGAACTCGCGGCGCTCCTGCCCCTCCTCGACGTCCTCGGGGTCCTCCTTCGCCCACACGGTCACATGACCGCTCTGCCGGTCCAGCTCCACGCGCGCGTGGCGGCGGCTTCCCTCGGTGCGGTGGTACGCGATGAGGAGGGCCGACTCGATCGCCTCGACCAGCAGGTCGAAGGAGATCTCCTTCTCCCTGACCAAGCCCCGCAGGGCGCTCATGTCGATATCCACGGCTACGCCTCCTCCTCTTCCTTCATATCCGTCTTGTCCGCCTTGTCCTTGCGGTTGAACTCGACCTGCACCCGCGCCTTGGCGATCTCCGGGAAACCGAGCCGGCGCTCCTTGGCCTTGCGGCCCTTCACACCGGGCACCTCCAGGTGCAGACCCTCGTCGTCCACGTCCAGGATGCGCGCGAGCAGCTCCTCGCCGTCCGCAAGCTGGAACTTGGCCAGCCGGTCCACGGCGCGCCGGTAGTGACGGGGTTCGGTGAGGAGGCGCTCGGCGCCGGGGGTGCCGACCTCCAGGTCGTACGCCAGGTCGCCCATCGCGTCGGTCTCGTCGAGCTTCGCCGAGAGCGCGCGGCTCACATCGGCGATCTGGTCCAGGTCCGCTCCGGTGTCGGAGTCGACGACCACGCGCAGCACCCGCTTGCGTCCGACGGAGTCGACGGCGATCTCCTCGAGATCCAGCCCCTGGGAGGTGACGAGCGGTTCGAGCAGCTCTCGCAGCCTCTCGCTCTGGGTGGTGCTCATCCGGGTGACTCCTCGGCCGCGTGTGCTGTTGTGGGATGGGTCGCGTGTCTGGTCAAAGGGTATCCGGTCGCGGTGGGTGTTGCCGTCCACCCTGAGTGTGCATGGGCCGCCCGGGGTGTGGGGCGGTGCCGGTGATCGGTGCGGGCACGGGGCGCGGGTACGGTGATCACGGGCGGGCCGCCCGTCCGCCGGGCGCCGCTTTCCGGTGCCTCTCCCGCCCCCTCCTGTCTGTCGCTGCCTGCCCTCGTTCATTCCCGCCTGTCCCCTTCTGTCCCCGTCTGTCCCCGTACGACTCCCCGAGGACGTCTGCCGTGCCGTACTCCCCACCGTCGCGCGCCCGCTCGGGGCCGCGCAGAAGAACCCTGCTCGCCTCCCTCGCCGGTGCCACGGCTCTGCTGACGGGCTGCTCGTCCGGCTCCGGGCCCGCCGAGCGCGTGGCGTCGGCGGCCACCCGGGCACGCGCGCGTGCGGCGCGGGACAGCGCCGAACTGCTCGCGCGCTACGACGCGGTGCTCGCCGCGCACCCGGCGCTCACCGGCCGGCTCGCCCCGCTGCGCGCGGCGGTGGCCGCGCACCGGGACGCCTTCGGCGGGAAGGCGGAGACCGGTACGAAGGCGAAGGCGACACCGTCACCCTCCCCGGCCCCCACGGCGCCCGCCGACCCGAAGGCCGCGCTGGGCTCGCTGGCGTCCGCCGAGCGGACCGTGGCGGACCGGCGCGCCGAGGCACTCCTTGAGGTACCGGGCGAGCTGGCGCGGCTGCTGGCCTCGGTGTCGGCGGCCGGGTCCGCGCACGCGTATCTGCTGGCGGAGGCGGCGAAGTGAGCGTCCATGACGGGACGGACAGGACGAAGCAGTCCGAGCGGGCCGAACTGACCGCCCTCCAGGCGGCGTTGGCGGCGGAGCACGCGGCGGTGTACGGCTACGGCGTGGTCGGCGGCCGGATCGGGGCGCCCCGGCAGGGCGAGGCGCGTGCCGCGTACGACGCCCACCGGGCGGCCCGCGACACCCTGGCCCGCTCGGTCCGCGACCTGGGCGGTGAGCCGGTGGCGGCGAGTCCCGCGTACGCGCTGCCGTTCACGGTGGCGGACTCCTCCGCCGCGCTGCGGCTCGCCGCCGAGCTGGAGGAACGTCTCGCCGGCGTCTACGCCGACCTGGTCCGGGACTCCGCCGGCCACCGCCGCACGGCGGCCGCCTCGGCCCTGCGCGAGGCGGCGGTCCGTGCGGTCCGCTGGAGCGGCGCCTCCCCCGCCTTCCCCGGACTCGCGGAACGCACCTACGACACGACGGGTCGGGCGGGAGCGCCGGACTCCGCTCCTTCGGCGTCTCCGGCGGCCTGAACCGGGTACGTGGAAGGCGTAGCCTTCCCTGGGCCTTCGGTTGTGGGGGTGTTCAGGGCACAGCAGGCGGACACAGGAGAAGGGGAACGACTCGCGCATGGCTTTCGAACCGCCGCGGCGACTGGTCCGGGCGAGCCGGGAGACCTCGCCGCCCGGTGACGACTGGCTGGCCGGGCTGCCCGAGGCGGCCGAACGGGCCTTGACGGGACGCGAGTTGACCGTGGACCGGGTGCAGGTGCCGGGCGGCCGGAGCAGTCTGGTACTGCTGGTGCGGCGCGCGGACGGCAGCCCCGCCGTGCTGAAGCTGGCGCCCGCGCGGGCCCGGCCGGAGAGCGAGCGGGCGGCGCTGGCGCACTGGGGCGGCCTGGGTGCCGTACAGCTGCTGGACGGCGGGGCCGAGGACGTGGCGGAGGGCGCGCTGCTGCTGGAGCGGCTGCACCCGGATGTGTCGGTGCGCTCGCTGCCGGAGGCCAAGGCGCTGCTGGAGGCGGCCGGCACGCTGCGCCGGCTGTGGGTGGACCCGCCGGCCGGTGCGGGCGCGCACCGGTTCGAGACGGTGGCGGAGCGCACCGGGCGGCAGGCCGAGGCGATGGCCGCGAGCGCCGCCACGGACCCCGAGTCGGCACCGCTGGTGGACGCGGCGCTGGCGGTGCGCGGGGAACTGCTGGCCGACGCGCCGGAGCACCGGCTGCTGCACGGCACGTTCCGGCAGAGCAAGGTGCTCGGCGGGGAGCGGCTGCCGTGGCTGGCGGTGGGCCCGGACCCGGTGGTCGGCGAGTGCGCGTTCGACCTGGCGCGGCTGGTACGGGACCGGGTGGAGGACCTGATCGCGGTGCCGTCCGGTGCCTCGGTGACCCGGCGCCGGATCAAGCGGCTGGCGGAGTCGCTGGAGGTGGACCAGGAGCGGTTGCGCGGCTGGACGCTGTTCCGGGCCGTGGAGTCCGGGGTGCGGGCCCGCCGGGTGGGCCGGGAGCAGGACGCGGACCTGCTGCTGGAGTTCGCCGCCTGGCTGTAGCCGGACCTGGAG
>NZ_JBHXLV010000305.1:0-5326 GCF_042721685.1 Streptomyces sp. NPDC058459
CCGCACGACCGGGCCGGCACCCGGGGCCCCCGGTCAGCGAGTGTTCCGCGACGCCCCCGCCGGCGGAGTGGAGTGCCCGCCGCGCGTCGGCGACACATGCGACGTAGTCCGGAACCGGTCGGGCCGACCCGCGCCGGGGCCGGCGGGGATCACGCCACGAACGCCCCCGGCACCTCCCCGCCTCCGGTGGCACCGGACTCCACCAGCCGGGCCGCCGACGCCAGCCGGGAGGCCGCCTCGTCCGCCACCGCGCCGCCCACTGTGAACGGCAGCCGCAGGTACCCCTCGAAGGCACCGTCCACGCCGAAGCGGGGGCCGGAGGGGACGCGGACGCCCACCCGCTCACCCACCTCGGCTAGGCGGGAGCCGGACAGGCCCCCGGCGCGGACCCAGAGGGTCAGCCCGCCGGAGGGCACCTCGTACTCCCAGCCGGGCAGCTCGCGGTGCAGCGCGGTGATCAGGGCGTCTCGGTTCTCGCGGGCCTGGGCGCGGCGGAGCGCCACCGCCTGCTCCCAGCCGCCGGAGCTGAACAGCCAGTGCACGGCGAGCTGTTCGAGGACGGGGGTGCCCATGTCGGCGTAGGCGCGCGCGGAGACCAGGCTGCGGATGACGTCGGGGGCGGCGCGCACCCAGCCGATGCGCATCCCGGCCCAGAACGCCTTGCTGGCCGAGCCGACCGTGATCACGGTGGAACCGGCCGGGTCGAAGCCGCACACCGGGCGCGGCATGTTCCGGCCCAGCTCCTCCTCGAACCACAGCTCGCTCATCGTCTCGTCGGCGACCAGCACGGTCCCGGCCGCGCGGGCCGCGTCGACGAGCCGGCGCCGCTGGTCCTCGTCGGCCAGCGCACCCGTCGGATTGTGGAAGTCGGCCACGACATAGGCGAGCCGGGGCGCGGCCTCGCGCAGCACCTGGCGCCAGCGGTCGAGGTCCCAGCCGCTGAGTCCCTCGGCCATGGCGACGGGCACGAGCCGGGCGCCGGCCTCCCGCATCAGCTGGAGGATGTTGGCGTAGGAGGGCGACTCGACGGCGATCCGCTCGCCCCGGCCCGCGAAGAGATGGCAGATGGCGTCGATCGCGCCCATCGCACCGGTGGTCACCATGATCTGCTCGGGCATGGTGGGGATGCCCCGCGCGGTGTACCGCTCGGCGATCATGGCGCGCAGGGTGGGCAGCCCGGCCGGGTAGTCGCCGTGGGTGTGGGCGTAGGGCGGCAGATCCTCCAGCGCGCCGGTGACCGCGCGGGTGAGCCAGGGCTCGGGCGCCGGGAGGGCCGCGCAGCCCAGGTCGATCAGGGAGCCGAGCGACTCGGGCGGCAGCGGCTCCAGGCCGCGCGCGGGCAGCGGGTTGCCCGCCGGGACGGCCGTCCAACTGCCCGCACCGCGCCGGGACTCCAGGAACCCCTCGGTGCGCAGGGCCTCGTACGCGGCGGCGACGGTGGTGCGGCTGACGGAGAGGGCGAGGGCCAGTTCGCGTTCGGCGGGCAGCCGGGCGGCCACGGGGACGCGGCCCTCCAGGACGAGCAGCCGGATGCCGTCGGCCAGGGCGCGGTAGGCGGGCGGGCGGCGCGTGCCGGGGCCGCCGGGGCGGTCCTGCTGGGAGTTGAGGAGCCGGGCGAGCTGTGCGGCGCCCACCGCCGAGGTCCAATGCGGCATGCAGATCAGTCCACCTTTCCCGGATTGGCCATGGATGGCTCTCCATCCCACGCCACAGAGTGGCACGGGTCAGGCCACTGTCACCACTCAGGGGGGTATCCCATGTCCACTCGGGGCCGTCTCACCCGCCGGCTGCTCCAGCTGTACGCCGGACTCGCGCTGTACGGGGCGAGTTCGGCGCTGCTCGTCAGGTCGGGCCTCGGCCTGGAACCGTGGAACGTGCTGCACCAGGGGCTCGCCGCCCGCACCGGCCTCAGCATGGGCGTCGTCCTGACCCTGCTCGGCGCCGCGATCCTGCTGCTGTGGATACCGCTGCGCCAGCGCCCCGGCCTGGGCACGGTCTCCAATGTGCTGGTGATCGGCTTCGCCATGGACGCCACCCTCTCCGCGCTGCCCGCCGCGCACGGCCCGGCGGCGCGGATCGCACTGCTGGTCCCGGGGATCGTGCTCAACGGCGCGGCGACCGGCCTGTACATCGCGGCGGACTTCGGCCCCGGCCCGCGCGACGGCCTGATGACCGGCCTGCACCGCCGCACCGGCCGCTCGATCCGGCTGATCCGCACCTGTGTGGAGGTCACCGTGGTGGCGACCGGCTTCGCCCTCGGCGGCACTGTCGGCATCGGCACCGTGCTGTACGCCCTGGCGATCGGCCCGCTCGCCCAGTTCTTCCTGCGCTTCTTCGCGCTGCGCCCGGCGTCCGCGCCGACCGGGGTGGTTGCCACCGGTCGGCCGGAGCGCGCGATACTGCGCCGGTGACCGAGCCGACACGCCATCCGTACCTGGACCATCCCGGCCCCATCCCCTTCGCCCACCGGGGCGGGGCGGCGGCGGCGAGCACCGGGAACACGGAGAACACCGAGAACACCGTGGCGCAGTTCTGCCGGGCGGTCGCGCTGGGCTACCGCTACATCGAGACCGACGTCCACCTCACGGCGGACGGCACACTCGTCGCCTTCCACGACGACTCCCTGGACCGGGTCACGGACGGCACCGGGCGCATCGCCGACCTGCCGTGGGCGGACGTCCGCCACGCGCGCGTGGGCGGCAAGGAGCCCGTACCGCTGTTCGAAGAGCTGCTGGAGACGTTCCCCGAGGTCCGCTGGAACGTGGACGTGAAGGCGGAGGCGGCCCTGCTGCCGTTCCTGGACCTGGTCGGACGCGCTGACGCCTGGGACCGCGTCTGCCTGGGCTCCTTCTCGGAGGCGCGGGTGCGGCGCGCGCAGCGGCTGGCGGGGCCGAGGCTGGCCACCTCGTTCGGCACCCTCGGGGTGCTGGGGCTGCGGCTGCGGTCCTGGGGGCTGCCCGCGACCGTGCGCGGCTCCGCCGTCGCGGCGCAGGTGCCGGAGGCCCGGTCGGGCGTCCCGGTGGCCGACCGGCGCTTCGTGCGGGCGGCGCACGCGCTCGGGCTCCAGGTGCACGTGTGGACGGTCAACGAACCCGAGCGGATGCACCGGCTCCTGGATCTGGGCGTCGATGGCATCATGACCGATCACATCGACACGTTGCGCGAGGTCATGGAGGACCGCGGCGTCTGGGTCTGACCCGGCCGAGTGACGCCTCCCCCGCCTCGGCACGGCACTGCGGCGGGGAAGCGAGGGGGCGGGGTGGGTATCGACACCGTGCGGGCGGGCGCGCCCGGCGAGTCGGCGGGGTCGCGGCGCGAGCAGCGTGGCTGGTACTGGTACGACTGGGCGTGCTCGGTGTACTCCACGAGCGTCCTCACCGTGTTTCTCGGCCCGTACCTCACCGCCGTGGCCCGGCACGCGGCCGACGCCGACGGCTATGTGCACCCGCTCGGGATACCGGTGCGGGCGGGCTCGTTCTTCGCCTACGCGGTGTCCCTGTCCGTGATCGTCGCGGTGCTGGTGATGCCCCTGACGGGGAGCCTGGCCGACCGCACGGGCCGGAAGAAGCCGCTGCTGGCGGTGGCCGCGTACACCGGGGCGGCCGCGACCGCGGGCATGTTCTTCCTGGACGGCGACCGCTATCTGCTCGGCGGGCTGCTGCTGGTGGTGGTGGCCAACGCGGCGCAGTCGGTCGGGATGATGCTCTACAACTCCTACCTGCCGCAGATCGCCCCGCCCGCCGACCGCGACCGGGTCTCCTCGCGCGGCTGGGCCTTCGGCTACGCGGCGGGCTCCCTGATGCTGGTCGCCGATCTGGTGCTGTACACCGCGCACGACTCCTTCGGCCTGTCGGAGCCGGCCGCCGTGCGGGTGTGCCTCGCCTCGGCCGGGCTGTGGTGGGGCGCCTTCGCGCTGATCCCGCTCAGCCGGCTGCGCGACCGGCACGCGCGCGTGGCGTCTGCCGCCCCGACCGGCCTGCGTCAACTGGCGGCCACGGTCGAGGACATGCGCCGCCACCCCCACACCCTCGCCTTCCTGCTGGCGTACCTCGTCTACAACGACGGCATCCAGACGGTGATCACCCAGGCGTCGGTGTACGGCTCGGAGGAGCTGGGGCTCGGGCAGTCCACCCTGATCGGCGCGGTGCTGCTGGTGCAGGTGCTGGCTGTGGCGGGCGCGCTGGCGATGGGCCGGCTGGCGCGGACGTACGGCGCCCGGCGCACCATCCTCGGCTCACTGGTGGCCTGGACGCTCACCCTGGCCGCCGGGTACTTCCTGCCCGCCGGGGCGCCGGTGTTCTTCTACGTCCTGGCGGGCGCCATCGGGCTGGTGCTGGGCGGCAGCCAGGCCCTGTCCCGGTCGCTGTTCTCGCATCTGGTCCCGCCGGGCAAGGAGGCGGAGTACTTCTCCGCGTACGAGCTGAGCGATCGGGGTATGAGCTGGCTCGGTCCACTGCTGTTCGGGGTGACCTACCAGCTGACCGGGAGCTACCGTTCCGCGATCGTCTCGCTGGTGGCCTTCTTCGTGACCGGCTTCGTGCTGCTGGCGCGGGTGCCGGTGCGGCGTGCCGTCGGCGAGGCGGGGAATCCGGTCCCGGAGAGGATTTAGCGCTCAACACGAAAGGGCGGTAGTGTACGCGTTTGGCCTGCCAGGCGTACCGTTACTGCGCGTCAATAACAGTGAAACGGCGGGTCACATCTGCGAGCAGAGGTGACAAACCGGACGCCTGTGGGTAGAACAAGGGGCGGCTACGACGGCGACGTACGACCCGGATCGGGACTCCGGACGGGAATCTTTACCGCCGACCGGACGTTGACCGGATGACGACGACAGCGACACCTGTCCTGTGGGCGACAAGCCCGGGAGGCACGATTCATGAGTGAGCGAGCTCTTCGCGGTACGCGCCTCGTGGTGACCAGCTACGAGACGGACCGCGGTATCGACCTGGCCCCGCGCCAGGCCGTGGAGTACGCATGCGAGAAGGGGCATCGTTTCGAGATGCCCTTCTCGGTCGAGGCGGAGATTCCGCCGGAGTGGGAGTGCAAGGTCTGCGGGGCCCAGGCACTCCTGGTCGACGGCAACGGCCCTGAGGAGAAGAAGGCCAAGCCCGCGCGTACCCACTGGGACATGCTGATGGAGCGGCGCACCCGCGAGGAACTCGAAGAGGTCCTTGAGGAGCGTCTGGCGGTCCTGCGTTCGGGCGCGATGAACATCGCGGTACACCCGCGCGACAGCCGCAAGTCGGCGTAGCTCTTCAGGGGCCGCGCCGGATCGAGCGCACAGCACACAACCGCGGGCGCCGTACATCCACACGATGTACGGCGC
>NZ_JBHXLV010000306.1:0-5310 GCF_042721685.1 Streptomyces sp. NPDC058459
TGCAGGGGGGACCCTGTGGGAGAGTAGGACACCGCCGAACTATATTTGAGGGAAAACCCCCGCACCTTTTGGTGCGGGGGTTTTCTGCGTTTAGGGTCGGGGATATGCGCTACGACCTCATCCTTTTCGACAATGACGGCGTCCTGGTGGACAGCGAGCCGATCTCCAACCGGCACCTCGCCGCCTATCTGACCGAGTTGGGGCACCCGACGACGTACGAGGATTCGCTCCGGGACTACATGGGTGCCGCGATGCACCGCGTGCACGACCTGGTGCTGGAACGGACGGGGGAGCGGCTGCCCGCCGACTTCGACGACGTGTTCCACGCTCGGGTGTTCGCGGCCTTCGAGGCGGAGCTGCGGCCGGTGGCCGGCGTCGAAGGTGTGCTGGAGAAGCTGGCCGCCGACGGAACGCCGTACTGCGTGGCCTCCTCCGGGAGCCATGAGCGGATTCGGGTCGGGCACCGGGTGACCGGTCTCGACCGGTGGTTCGAGGACGACCGCGTCTTCAGCTCGCAGGACGTCGGCCGGGGCAAGCCCGCCCCCGATCTGTTCCTGTACGCGGCGGAGCGGATGGGGGTCGCCCCCGAGCGTTGCCTCGTCGTGGAGGACTCCCCGCTGGGCGTGCGGGCGGCCGTGGCGGCCGGGATGGACGTGTACGGGTTCACCGCGATGACCCCGCCGGAGAGGCTCGCCGGGGCCACTCGACTGTTCGCGGACATGGGGGAGTTGGCCGACCTGCTGGTGTGACCGTGGCCATGTTGTCCGTGGCCATCGGGCGGAGCTGACGGATGTCATGCCGACCTCCGGGCCTTCGTTTCTGTCGGCAGGAGCCTCTCCGCCGGGAAGCTGAGGGCACGACGAAGAACGCGGGGAACCAGGGCCACGACCAGCTGCGTCGGCCGAGCGCGCTGGACAACTTCAAGCCGCTGCTCATCGATGTCGCGCTGCCGCTCGGCCCGTACTACGTCTTCAGGGAAGCCTTCGGGATGAGCACCTTCGCCGCTCTCGCCTGGAGCAGTGTCGGGCCTGCGGCGCGGACCGTGTGGAGTGGGGACGACGCGAGGGGCGGTGCCTGGCGGCGGCTCACCTCCGGGACCGCGGCCGGCTCCGCCGGCTGCCGGCGCAAGGAGCGGGCGTTCTCCCTCGTCTGGGGTGTGGCGCTGTTCCTCGAGTGCGTGGCGCGTGCGGTGGGGGCGTACACCATTTGGGTCGACACGCTGGTGTGGCTCGGTGGGGTGTTGATGGTCGTGGTGATGGTGGCGACCTTCGTCGTCTGGGGCGCGGTCGCGGTGGCGCCGATGGGGCGGATGCTGGGCGAGGAGGCCGCCACGGTGCCGGCCGAGCCCGGACGCGAGAAGGCCGCGGCCTGACTCGGCACCGGCCGGCCGAAGCTGAGCCCAACTCAGCTTTGGCCGGATCTGTTCAGCGCACCGCCGGAGCCCTACGCTCGCCGCCATGACTGAAGTGCTGCGGCGCGGCAGGGCCTCGCTGGCGTTCGGTTTCTTCACCCAGGGCGTCGCCTTCGCCCTGCTGGTGACGCGCATCCCGGCCGTGCAGGAGCGGTACGGGGTCTCCGACGCGGTGCTGCCGGTCTTCCTGGCCGCCGTGCCGATCCTGGCCGGAGTCGGGAGTGTGACGACCGAGCGGCTGGTGCGGCGGGTGCGGCCCAGCCGGCTGCTGCGCTGGTCCCAGCCGGTGGTGCTGCTGGCGCTGCTCGGTGTCGGGGCCGGGGATCAAGTGGCGGAGTTGGCCACGGCGTTGGGGGTGTTCGGGCTGTCCGTGGGAATGCTGGACGCCTCCATGAACATGCTCGGGGTGAGCCTCCAGCGGGCGTACGGACGCAGCATCATGCTGAGCTTCCACGCGGCGTACAGCCTGGGCGGAATCCTCGGGGCGTCGCTGGCCTGGGTGGGTGCCCACGGGGAGTTGGCGTTGTGGATGTCGTATCTCCCGGCAGCTGTCGTGCTGTTGCCGGCGGTGCTGGTGGGGAGCCGGTGGTATGTCGACGGTGAGGGGGAGCCGGCGCAGGCGGGGGAGGGCCAAGGTGTGGCGTTCCGGGTGTTGTTGCCGCTGTGTCTGGTGATGACGTTCGCGTACATCGGGGACTCGACGGTGTCCAACTGGAGTGCGAAGTACGTGAAGGACGTGCTGGGCGGGTCGGAGCAGGCGGCGACGGTTCCCTACAACGTGTACATGGTGACCATGTTGGTGGGCCGGGCCGTGGGGGATGTCGGGGTGCGGCGGTTCGGGGCCGTGTCGGTGGTGCGGCTGGGGGCGCTGGTGGCGGCGTGCGGGTTCGCGGTGGTGGCGGTGGCGCCGGGGGCCTGGGTGGGGATGCTCGGGTTCACCCTGCTGGGGATCGGGCTGTGCGTGCTGGTGCCGCAGACCTTCGCGGCGGCCGGCAGGCTGTTCCCCGGAAGGTCGGACGCGGCGATCGCGCGGCTCAACATCTTCAACTACGTGGGTTTTCTGGTCGGTTCGCCGTTGGTCGGGGCGCTGGGCGACGCCTGGAGCTACCGGGGCGCGATGCTCGTACCGATGGCGCTCGTGCTGGTGACGACGGTGTATGCCCGGTCGTTCGGGTCCGGGGGCGACCGATACGGTGGCGGGCATGAGCGGCCGCGCACAGCTGATGTGGGACGAGGCAGTAACGGGCTATGACTTCGGCCCGGACCATCCGATGGCTCCGGTGCGGCTGGACCTGACCCGGAGGCTGGTGGCGGCCCTCGGCCTCGACCGGGAGCTGGAGATCGTCGCGGCCAGGCCGGCCGGGGAGTCGACGCTGCGGCTGGTGCACCGGGAGGACTACATCGACGCGGTACGGGCCGCGTCGGCGGACCCGGGTGCGGCGGACGGGTCGTACGGTCTCGGGACGGTCGACGATCCTGCGTTCGCCGGGATGCACGAGGTGTCCGCGCTGATCGCGGGGCAGTCGGTGGCGGCGGCCGAGGCGGTGTGGCGTGGGGACACGGACCACGCGGTGAACTTCGCGGGCGGGCTGCACCACGCGATGCCGGGCGGGGCGTCCGGGTTCTGTGTGTACAACGACGCGGCGCTGGCCATCGCCCGGCTGCTGGAGCTGGGTGTGGAGCGGGTCGCCTATGTGGATGTCGACGTGCATCACGGGGACGGGGTGCAGGCGGCGTTCTGGGAGGACCCCAGGGTGCTGACGGTGTCGCTGCACGAGCATCCCCGGACGCTGTTCCCGGCGACCGGCTGGCCGCAGGAGACGGGGGCCGGGGCAGGTGAGGGCGCGGCGGTGAACGTGGCGCTGCCGGCCGGGACCGGGGACGCCGGGTGGCTGCGGGCGTTCCACGCGGTGGTGCCGGAGCTGCTCGCGGAGTTCCGGCCGCAGGTGCTGGTGTCGCAGCACGGGGCGGACACGCACTTCGAGGACCCGCTCGCGCATCTGGCGGTCTCGCTGGACGCGCAGCGGGCGGTTCAGGTGGCCTGTCACGAGCTGGCGCACACCTGCGCCGACGGCAAGTGGCTGGCGCTGGGCGGCGGCGGGTACGCGGTGGTGGACGTGGTGCCGAGATCCTGGACGCATCTGGTGGCGATCGCTGCCGGACGGGAGATCGCGCCGGAGACGGCGATCCCGGAGGGCTGGCGGCAGGAAGTGTACGCGCGGACGCGGCAGTTGGGGCCGCAGCGGATGACGGACGGCCGCTGGCCGGTGGGGTACGCGGCCTGGGAGTCGGGGTACGACCCGGCCGACCGGCTCGACCAGGCGGTGCTGGCCACCCGGCGCTCGGTGTTCCCGCTGCGGGGGCTCCTGGCCTGAACGGCGCGGCGCGTAATCGTTGGGCCGGCCGTGCGGTCTTCGCCCGTTCCGCCTCCGGGCGGCCGCCCGATGGGCCACGATCGCAAGCGTGTCGGACTCCGGTGCCCTGCGCGCGCACCTGCTGGCTGCTCACCTCGCCGGGGAGGTCGCCACCACGCGGGAGGACAGCCTGCGCAACTACCGGCTGTTCGCCGCGCGGGACCCCCGCGCGCTGATCGGGATCGATCCCGAACGGTCCTGGGGGCAGCGGGAACTGCTTGAGCTGATGGCGGACCGGTGCGGGGTCTCGTCCGACCCGGCGCGTACGTCGGGCCGGGACGTGATCGACCCGGAGCGGACCCTCGCCGCGCTGGACGCCTTCGCGGGGGTGATCGCCGACGCGGTCCGGCGGGGGGTGCCGGTGCTGTTCGGTACCGGGCACCCGCGGCAGCTCCTGGGGTTCTACGCCGCGCTCGCGGACGCGGTGTCGGCGGCGGGATGTGAGATTCTCACCCCCGCGCAGGGTCGCTGTGTCGACATATTGACCCGGTTCGGTCTACGCACACACCATCTCGACTACGTACGAGGGGTTGCCCTGGTGCGGGAACCGGCGAGCGGGCGCCGGGGTGGTGAGCCGGGCGCGCACAGCCATTCCCCGCTCCCGGTTCGGCTCGCGCTGGCCGCCGCGGCGGAGTCCGGCGGGCCTTTGCCGGGGCTGGTGGTCGGAGATCACGGATGGGTCTGCGGTGCAGGTCAGCTGGGGTTCGAGGCGATCGGTCTGGCCGACTCGGACGACCCCGCGCCGTTCGTCGGCGAGGCCGAGGGGACGGTGTCGGTCGTCGTTCCGCTTGATGACGCGGTGCGGTCTGGTCACTACCGCCCGCTCACCCGCTACGTACTCAAACGAGCCTGTCTGTCACAGTAGGCGGCCGATGGGGACACCTCTTCCCCATTCGCATCACCCGCCCCTAGTCTGGGGAGTGAGCACGCAACGACGAAGAGTCACCGGAAGGGGAAGCCGGTGGCCGTCGAGTGCGGAAGGTTCAGGTGTGTCATGGCTGCAGCAGGCGAGAGGCCGTTGAACGAGGTCCAGTTCCTCACCGTGGCGGAAGTGGCCTCGGTGATGCGAGTGTCGAAGATGACCGTGTACCGGCTGGTGCACAGCGGTCATCTGCCCGCGATCCGGGTGGGGCGGTCGTTCCGCGTCCCCGAGCAGGCGGTTCACGAGTATCTCCGCGAGAGCTACGTGGGGGTGGAAACGGCCTGACGGCGGTCCGGAAGATCCCGGAACAACCCTCGATTACGACCACGGCACAAGGGCGGGTAGGCTGACCCCTCGTAGGTCGTATGGGCCCATGGCGCCCAGCAACCGAGTCATGAGAAGTGAGCGAGGGTAGTCGTGGGCTCTGTAATCAAGAAGCGGCGCAAGCGGATGGCCAAGAAGAAGCACCGCAAGCTGCTCAAGCGTACGCGCGTCCAGCGCCGCAACAAGAAGTAAGCGGCACCGCGCGCAGACGCGTCCCCGGTGGCCCCCCGTCCGACAAG
>NZ_JBHXLV010000307.1:0-5307 GCF_042721685.1 Streptomyces sp. NPDC058459
CCCCGCCCGCGCCGGCCGCCCCGCCCGCGCCGGCCGCCCCGCCCGTGCCACAGCGCGGTCGGCTGGTGGGCCGCGAGGCGGAGATGGAACGGGTGCGGGCCCTGCTGGAGAACACCCGCCAGGGCAACGGCCAGGTGCTGTTCGTCCTCGGCGAGCAGGGCATCGGCAAGACCGAGCTGCTGCACGAGGTGGAGCGGCGTCTGTCTGCCACCGAGGTCCGGGTCGTTTGCACCTGTTGCGTCGCCACCCCGGCGACCGCGCTCTACTTCCCTTGGGAACAGGTCCTGCGTCAGCTGACGGACTGGCCGGCAACCGACGAGCAGGCACTGGACGACCGGCCGCACTGGACGCCTGGGCACCACTTCGCCCACCAGCGGCGGATTTGCCAGGCGGTGATGTCCGCCGCCCAGCACACCCCCGTGGTCATCCTCCTGGAGGACCTGCACCGCGCCGACGTGCGGGTGCTGGAGGTACTGCACCTGCTGACGACGCAGATCTGTAACACCAAGGTGATGATCCTGGCCACGGTTCGCAAGCACAAGCGCCCCAGGGAGGAAGGCCTCTCGGTGCGCCGGACGCTGGGCCGCATCCTCTAGGAGAGGAACGCCGCGCTTTGCATCTGCGCGACCTGACCGACAGGCAGACCCGGGAGCTGATCGCCTCCGTCACCGGCACCGTGCCAGCGCCCGACCGGGTGCGGCACCTGCGCCACGCCACTGGCGGCAACCCCTTCCTGCTGCTCAGCATGGCCACCACGGAGACCAACGGCGAGGCACGGGAGGAGCAGTCGATCCCGTTCGAAGTGCGCGAGGTGCTGCACGAGCGGCTGCGGGCATTCCCGCCGAAGGCGGTGGACGTGCTCAATCTGTGCGCCGTGATCGGCACCGTCGTGCAACGGCCGCTGGTCGAGGACGTGCTGGCCGAACGGGGGCTTCCCCGGATGCTGGTCGACGACGCCCTGAGTACCGGTCTGTTGCAGACCGACCCCGCCGACGAGAACCTGCTCCGCTTCGCCCCCGGCCTGGTGCGCGACCTGCTGCTGGAGGACGCCTCGCCGCTCACCCGCGCCGAACGGCACCGCGATGTCGCGAAAGTACTGGCCCGCAAGTTCCGGCCGGGAGACGACACCGCCGAGACCCGCCGCCATGTCGTGGCGACCACCCGCGTCCTCGGTGCCCGGGAAGGCCTGCACCCGCTCCTGCTGACGGCGGACCGAGCACAGGGACGATTCTGCCACTCCGAGGCCCTGCATCAGCTGGAGGATGCGGCGGCCGTGCTCTCCGAGCTCCCCCGGGACGAGTCGACCTCGACCGTGGAACTCGACGTGCACAAACGGATGCTGTGGCTCTACGGTCTGCTGGAGGGATACGGCTCCCCGCGCGTCGGGCACCTCTTCGTCCGGGCGCGCGAGCTGGAGCGCACGGTCGACGGCACCCAGCCTACCGATCTCCTGCACACTCGGGCGATCATCGCCCTCACCTCGGGCCGCTACACCACCGCCGCGCAGACCGCCGGGCTGCTCTACGAACTGGCCGAGCACGGTGGCGGTCCCCTCGCCAGATCGGCGGCCTGCTACGCCGACGGCGTCACCCTGCACGTGACCGGCCGCCTCAACGAAGCCCTCGCCACCCTCAGTCAGGGCGCCCGGATCATGGACAACCTTGTCGCCGACCGCCACCCCATGGCCCACCGCAACCCCATACTCACCGACCAGTCCATAGATTTCCGCGCCTACCTGGCCCTCACCCACTGGCTCATGGGCGACCGTGCCGGAGCCCAGCACTACCGCTCGGAACTCCTGCGGCTGACCAAGTCCGACCGCTACGACCGGCCCTGGGACCGGGCCTTCGCCCGCTACGTGGACGCCGTGATCGCCGTCGCCGAAGGCGATGTGGAACGCGCCTCTCTCGCCGGGCGGGCCGGCCTCGACCTGGCCACCAGGTGCCAGCTCACCTACTGGTGCCTCATGGTCTCGGTGCCGCTCGGCTGGGCCGAGGTGTACCAGGGAATGCCGGAGGCCGGTCTGCCCCGCATCCGCAAGGCGATCGACGCCGCAACCGACGACCGCACCCTGCTCCGCCGCACCCTGCACCTCGGGCTGCTCGCGGACGCCCTGCAGCACACCGGCGCCGCCGACGAGGCCCACCAGACCATCGCCCAGGCGGCCCAAGAGATCGAGGAGCGCGGCGAGTACGTGTACTTCCGCACCCATTGGCCCTTCGCTTCCCTGCTGCACGAGGTCCGTCCGAGCGGGGCGTTCGGGACCGCGAGGGCATGACCCGCTACACACCCAGCAGGATGACCCCGGCGAACACGAGGAAGACGCCGCCGGTTACTAGGTTGATCGTCCTGATGTTGCCCTGGTAGCGCTCAAAGACGGGGGCCAGGGAGACCAGGAACGCGACCGCGAAATACCAGAGCGTCGCCATGACGATCATCAGCAGCAGGACGGCGATCCGGAGTTGCGCCGAGGCCCGGACCGGCAGCAGACCGGCGAACAGGCCGACGAAGAACACCGCCGCCTTGGGATTGCCAGCGTTGGTCAGGAACCCGCGACGCCAGGCCTGCCAGCCCACGAACCCCGTCCGCGGCTGCGCGGTGCCCGAAAAGGGGTTGCCCGCGGTACGGGGCATTCTCAGGGCAGAGCGCACACTGGTCACGCCGATATAGGCCAGGTATCCGGCGCCGAAGACCCGGAGCACATCGTACAGCCACTCCACGCGCGTCAACAACGTGGACAGCCCTGTCATCGCCGTCACCAGCCACAGGGTGATCCCGGAGATGACGCCGACTGCCGTCAGCAACCCGTCGCGCCGCGAGGCGGTGGTGGCCGACTGCACCACGGCAAGGGTGTCCGGGCCCGGGCTCGCCAATAAGACACCCCAGGTAACTGCAAGCTCTAGAAGCACAGTTGACATGCCGGTCATTCTCGCACCGGGCAGGATCGACGACGAATCCGACGATCACGGACGCGATGCGAGATGGCCGAAACCGGCGGCGTCCGGGGAGGCCACCGCCGTACGGACCTCACGCCAGTCCGTAGCCGCCGCGGAAGAAGACCAGTTGTGAGGTTCGGGGAAGGCGTCACTGGGGTGTTCGGGTTTCTTCGCCAGTGATGTGGGCTCGTTTTTGTGCTGGTCGGTGGGTGCTTCAGTTGGTTGATCATGGTGGTGGTGTTCCGGATTCCGTGGTGGTGTGATTCCGGATTTGCCGGTGGTGTGTTCGTTGGATCTCCTTCGTGGCGTGGGTGCTATAGCGCATGAGGGCGCGGTTGGTGGCAAAACGGGAGCATTGTCACCCGTCCCGGTGGTCGACGGGACTCTTGTCGGTGTGTGGGTCTTAGCGTCTCGTTCGCTGCGCTTGTTATGGGCGTTTCGTGAACTCCCCTGTGTGGGGCGGTAGTTGACTGCCCGGAGGGTGGCGCTGTGATCACTGTTTGGTTACCGGTTCGCTCGGTGCGCGCATGTTGGCTGCGGTGACGACGGGTGACGCCCCTGAGGGCGTGGATGACGGTTTGGGGCGGGATCGGGATGAGTTGCGGCCTGCCGCGGTGGCCCAGCTGCTGTGGCTGCGCGGGATGGCGGGGGGGTGCCTCTATGTCCTTCGTCAAGGCACCCCTGTCGGGTTTGGGGTGATTCGGTCTTGCTGGGGTCATGCGGCGAGCTCGACGTCCGCGGGCGTGCGGGATTCGTAGAAGGTGCCGTCTCGGAGCATGGCGAACAGGACGCTGATGCGTTGGCGGGCGAGGCGGAGGAGGGCCTGGGTGTGGGTCTTACCGCGGGCGCGTTGCTTGTCGTAGTAGGCGCGGGAGGCGGGATCGGCGTTCATGCAGGCGAATGCGGAGAGGAACATGGCACGTTTGAGCTGCCGGTTTCCTCCTCTGGGTGCGTGTTCGCCGTGGATCGAGGTCCCGGACGACCTGGTCGCCGGGGCGAGGCCGGCGTAGGAGGCGAGGTGGGCGGCGGTGGGGAAGCTGGTGCCGTCGCCGACGGTGACCAGCAGGACGGCAGCGGTCCTGACGCCGACGCCGGGCATCGATGTCAGGACCGGGGAAAGAGGGTGGGCCTCCAGCAGGGCGTTGATCTGGGCTTCCATCGCCCTGCGCTGGTTGTGGACGGCGGCGAGCGAGGCGGCGAGGGAGGGGATGACGATGTCGAGGGTGCCGGTGCCGGGAACGACGACGGTCTGCTCGTCGAGCGCGTCGAAGACATCGTCGATCAGCCTGGTGGCCATGCGTGGGGCCTTCGGGCGGATCAGCTCGACGAGTCGGCGGCGGCCTGCCTTGCGCAGGGCGGCCGGGGATCCGTAGCGCTCCAGCAGCCAGGTGACGGCGTGGTGGTCCAGGCGCGGGCCCAGGACGCGTTCGAGGCTGGGGTGGAACTGGGTGAGCAGGCCGCGTATGCGGTTGGAGGTGTGGGTGGCCTCGGCGGCGAGGTCCTGGTCGAAGCCGACGAGCACGGTGAGTTCGGCGGTGATCTCGTCGGTCAGCTGAAGCGAGCGCAGGGTGTGCGGCATCGTTCGTGCGGCGTCCGCGATGACGGCGGCGTCCTTGGCATCGGTCTTGGCCTCGCCCGGGTAGAGGTCGGCGATCCGGCGCATCGCGAGTCCGGGCAGGTAGGCGACGCGGCAGCCGGCGTCGCGGGCGACGGTCAGTGGCAGGGCGCCGATGGAAGCGGGCTGGTCGACCACGACGAGGACGGTGCCGAACTTCGCGGTCAGTTTGTCGAACACGGCCCGCAGTCTGGGTTCGCTGTTGGGCAGCGGTTTGTCGAAGACCTTCTTCCCGGCCGGGGTGAGGCCGTGGCCGTGGTGGGCACTCTTGCCAACGTCCAGGCCCAGGAACACGCCCACGTCTTTGATCTCGAACATCGTGCCCCTTCCCAGGGGGTGTTGACGGTGCCGGCCTCGGCTCGGGTGTCGTGCTCGCGCATCCACGTTATGCAGACCTGCCGCCCGCGAACTGCCCGGCATGAGCTGCCCCGAGTTTCATAGAGTCCGGTGATCTTGTTTCAGGCGGACTGCGGGGCTTGCTCCTGGCTTCGCCAGAAGTCGAGTTCGTACTCGGCGGGCGGTACGTAATCGAGCGCGGAGTGGAGGCGTTCTTCGTTGTACCACGTGACCCACTGGAAGATCGCCCGCTCGACCTGGTCGAAGCCGGTCCAGGGGCCCTGCATCTCGATCAGCTCGGCTTTGAAGGTGCCGTTCAGGGCCTCGGCCATCGCGTTGTCGTAGCTGTCCGCGACGGACCCGACCGACGCGGAGGCGCCGATGTCGGCGAGCCGGCCGGTATAGCGAATCGACACATAT
>NZ_JBHXLV010000308.1:0-5297 GCF_042721685.1 Streptomyces sp. NPDC058459
GGGCCTGCTCGCCGCCGGGTGAAACGGAAGGGGCCGGTGCTGGAGAGGCACCGGCCCCCCGGCTCAGATCGCCTGCCCCAGCACCTTCTCCAGTGTGCCCAGCGCGGAGCGCAGCTCGTCCGCCGTCACCGTCAGCGGGGGAGCGAGCCGGATCGTGGAGCCGTGGGTGTCCTTGACGAGGATGCCCTCGCGCATCAGCCGCTCGCTGATCTCCCGGCCCGTGCCCAGCGCCGGGTCCACGTCGACGCCCGCCCACAGCCCCCGCGCCCGGAACCCGGTCACCCCGTGCCCGCGCAGCGCCTCCAGGCCCGCGCGCAGGACCGCGCCCAGCTCGTCGGCGCGACGCTGGAACTCGCCCGTCTCCAGCAGCTCGACCACCGCTGTGCCGACCGCCGCCGCCAGCGGGTTGCCGCCGAAGGTGGAGCCGTGCTCACCGGGACCCAGCACGCCCAGCACCTCGCGCCGGGCCACCACCGCCGACACCGGCACGATGCCGCCGCCCAGCGCCTTGCCCAGCAGCAGCACGTCCGGCACCACCGACTCGTGCTCGACGGCGAGAGTGCGGCCGGTGCGGCCGAGCCCGGACTGGATCTCGTCCGCGACGAACAGGCACCCCGTGCGCCGGGTCAGCTCCCGCACCCCGGTCAGATAGCCCTCGTCCGGGATGATCACCCCGGCCTCGCCCTGGATGGGCTCGATCAGCACCGCCGCCGTCGTCTCGTCGACCGCCGCCTCCAGCGCGGCCAGGTCGTTGTACGGCACGATCGTGAATCCGGGCGTGAAGGGGCCGAAGCCGGCCCGTGCCGTCTCGTCCGTGGAGAAGCTGACGATCGTCGTCGTACGGCCGTGGAAGTTGTCCGCCGCGACCACGATCGTGGCCTGCCCCTCGGGCACGCCCTTCACGTCGTACGCCCATTTGCGGGCCACCTTGATGCCGCTCTCCACCGCCTCGGCGCCGGTGTTCATGGGCAGCACCATGTCCAGCCCGGTCAGCGCCGCGAGCCGCTCCGCGAACTCCGCCAGCCGGTCGTTGTGGAAGGCGCGGGAGGTCAGGGTCAGCCGGTCCAGCTGGTCGTGCGCGGCCTGGATCAGCGCCGGGTGGCGGTGGCCGAAGTTCAGCGCCGAGTAGCCCGCCAGCATGTCGAGGTACCGGCGGCCTTCGACGTCCTCCACCCAGGCGCCCTCGGCCCGTGCCACGACGACGGGCAGCGGGTGGTAGTTGTGCGCGAGGACCGGCTCCTCCGCCCGGATCAGATCGGCGGACGTGCGCGCGTGCGCGGGTGCGGTCATGAGCGGATCTCCTGAGTGCAGCACTTGATGCCGCCGCCTGCCTTGTGCAGTTCCGACAGATCGACGGGCACGGGATCGTAGCCATGCGTGGCCAGGCGCTCGGCGAGCACCTCGGCCTGGGGGGCGATGAAGACATGCCGGCCGTCCGACACGGAGTTCAGGCCGAACGCCATCGCGTCGTCCCGGGTGGCGAGCACCGCGTCCGGGTACAGCCGCCGGAGCACCTCGCGGCTGCCCTCCGAGAACGCCTCCGGGTAGTAGGCGACGTTGTCGTCGTCCAGCACGAACAGCGCCGTGTCCAGGTGGTAGAAGTACGGGTCCACCAGGGTCAGGGTGATCACCGGGTGCCCGAAGAACTCCTGCGCCTCGCGGTGGGCGTCGCGGGTGGTGCGGAAACCGGTGCCGGCCAGCACGTACCGGCCGGTCCACACGAGGTCGCCCTCGCCCTCGGTCACGGCCAGCGGGCGGTGGACGTCGTACCCCGCCGTCTTGAACCACGAGTCGTAGTGGAGCGACTCCGCGCGCCGCTCGGGCGCGTGGAACAGTGAGCCGAAGACCCGGCCGCCGACCACGAAGGCGGCGTTGGCGGCGAAGACCATGTCGGGCAGGCCCGGCACCGGGTCGACCGCGTCCACGGTGTGGCCGTGGGCGCGGTAGGCGTCGACCAGCGTCCGCCACTGGGACCGGGCGAGACCGACGTCCACGGGGGTGTCGGGGCGCATCCAGGGGTTGATCGCGTACCGCACGGTGAAGTGCCTCGGTTCGCAGACCAGAAAGCGCCGGGGGCGCTGCGCACGGGTTTCGGCCACAGAGGGTTTCCTCCGCTTTCCAGTGTGTCACTCACGGCGGTGACACCACGGTAGGAAGTCCAGCTGAGGTGCGACAAGCGACGAAAGCTGCGTGCTGACGCAGCATCGTTGCGCATCCACCGGGCAGAACGCACGAGACCTGCGCGTAAGGCGGGTTTGAGCCGTGATCACTCGGGCGCGGCTTGGGTGGCGCCGGCCTCGGGGCTCTCCGGGAGCAGGTGGGACAGCACCATCACGCTGATCGTCTTCCGGATGAACGGTTCGGCGCGGATGCGCTCCAGGACGCCCTCGAAGTGCTCCACGTCCCGCGCCCGCACATGCAGCAGGGCGTCCGCGCCCCCCGTCACCGTCATGGCCGCCGTGATCTCCGGATGGTTGCTCACCACCTCGGCGAGCCGGCGCGGCGGGGCGGCGCCCTCGCAGTAGACCTCGACGTACGCCTCCGTGCGCCAGCCGAGCGCGGAGGGCCGCACGGTCGCCGTGAACCCCGTGATCACCCCGGTCTCCCGGAGCCGGTCGACCCTCCGCTTGACCGCCGTGGCCGACAGTCCGACGGCCGCGCCGATCTCGGCGAAGCTGCTCCGGGCGTTCGCCATCAGCGCGGTGACGATGTTGCGGTCGAGGTCGTCGAAGGACGCGGCCCTGCTGTTCACGCGGCCACTGTAATCAGCCGCGCCCGCCCACCCCCGCCACGGCGACGCGGCGCCCTACGACTGTGTGACCGCCAGCGCCACCGTCAGCAGCCCGAGCACCACCCAGCCGAACCAGAGCCAGCCGTTGCCCCCGAGCGCGACCGTGTACGCCGTGACGACGACCAGACCGCCCACGGTCAGCGCCCCCATCGCCCTGGTGGCACCGTCCGCCTTGCTGGAACCTCGCATGGAACCGGGCATCGCGGCACCCTCCTCGTGGTCCTTCCACCACCATCGTGCCCCGATTCCGCCGCCACCGGCACTCCGGTGGCCGGGCAGATCCGTGCGAGGTCAGCTCTCGCGCGCGCTCAGCGAGGCCAGGTAGGCGTTGTACGCCGTCAGCTCCTGGTCGCCGTCCCGGTCCGCCGCCCGGTCCTTGCGGCGGGCCTGCCGCTGCTCGGAGCGGTACCACTGGAACAGCAGCGCGATCAGCACCAGCACCGACGGGATCTCGCTGAACGCCCACGCGATGCCGCCGGCCGCGCCCTGGTCGGAGAGCGCGTCGATGCCGAGCGAGGCGGGCGGGTCCTTGAAGGTCTCCACCATCGGCTCCGACGCCATCATCAGCGCGATGCCGAAGAAGGCGTGGAACGGCATGCCCGCGAACAGCTCCAGCATCCGCATCAGATGGTTCGGCCGGTGCGGGCCCGGATCGATACCGATGATCGGCCAGAAGAACACCACGCCGACCATTAGGAAGTGCACCATCATGCCGATGTGCCCCGCCTTCGACCCCATCAGGAAGTCGAAGATCGGCGAGAAGTACAGCGCGTACAGGCTGGCGACGAACAGCGGGATGGTGAACGCCGGATGGGTGATGAACCGCATGTACCGGCTGTGCAGCAGCGCCAGCAGCAGTTCACGCGGGCCGGCGTTTCCCCGGCCGGCCGTGGGCAGGGCCCGCAGCGCCAGCGTCACCGGGGCGCCCAGCAGGATCAGGATCGGCGACAGCATGCTGATCACCATGTGCTGCACCATGTGCACGCTGAACATGACCATGCCGTAGTCGTTCAGCCGGGTGCACATCACCAGAGCGATGGTCAGCACCCCGACGGCGTACGACAGGGTCCGCGAGACCGGCCACGCGTCCCCGCGCCGCCGCAGCCGCAGCACCCCCCAGCCGTACAGGGCGAGCCCGGCCAGGCAGGCGACCAGGAAGAACGGGTCCGCCGACCACACGAGCCCCCGTCCCAGCGTGAACGGCGGCAGCTCCGGCACCATGCCGTGCCCGCTGTGGTCCATCCGGCGGCTCCTGTTTCGTGGGGGTTGAGCGGTTTCTGTCCGCACTCAGGGTACGGGCGCCCCCGCGCCCGCCCGTGAGCGGGGTCCGCCGCTCCCCGCACCGCCCGCTACAGCACGCACTCCGCCTCGGCGTACCGCTCCGCCGGAACCGTCTTCAGGGTGCTGACCGCCTCGGCCAGCGGCACCATCACGATGTCCGTGCCGTGCAGCGCGGTCATCCGGCCGAACTCCTCCCGGTGCACCGCCTCCACCGCGTGCCAGCCGAACCGGGTTGCCAGCACCCTGTCGTACGCCGTCGGGGTGCCGCCGCGCTGCACATGCCCGAGGATCACCGGCCGCGCCTCCTTGCCGAGCCGCTGCTCCAGCTCCACGGAGAGCTGGCGGGCGATGCCGGCGAACCGCTCATGGCCGTAGATGTCCCGGCCGCCCTCGTCGAACTCCATGGAGCCGGGACGCGGCTTGGCGCCCTCGGCGGCCACCACGATGGCGAACCGCTTGCCGGCCTCGAACCTGGCGCCGACCCGGCGGGTCAACTCCTCGATGTCGAAGGGCCGTTCCGGGACCACGATGGCGTGCGCGCCGGCCGCCGTGCCCGAGTTCAGCGCTATCCAGCCGGTGTGGCGGCCCATGACCTCCACGATCAGCACCCGCTGGTGGGACTCGGCGGTGGTCTTCAGCCGGTCCAGCGCCTCGGTGGCGACCCCCACGGCCGTGTCGAAGCCGAAGGTGACATCGGTCGCCGCGATGTCGTTGTCGATGGTCTTGGGCACGCCCACTATCGGCAGCCCGCTGTCCGACAGCAGCCGGGCCGCCTTCAGCGTGCCCTCACCGCCGATCGGGATGATCGCGTCGAGCCCGAGTTCCTCGACATGGCCCTTGACCCGCTCCACCCCGCCCCGCAGGTGCTCCGGGCGGACGCGGGAGGAGCCGAGGATCGTGCCGCCGCGCGCCAGGATGCCGCTGACGGCGTCCAGGTCGAGCTTCGACCAGTCGCACTCCAGCAGACCCTTCCAGCCGTCGCGGAAGCCGATGACCTCGTCGCCGTGGTCGACGAGGGCTCGGTGCACGACGGACCGGATGACGGCGTTCAGGCCGGGGCAGTCGCCGCCGGAGGTGAGGACACCAATGCGCATAGCCCGAATTACCTTCTCGACGTGGGCCGGGAGGCCGGACCTCATTGTCCGGCGGGTTCCCGGCCAGACTACCGGCGGCACGTGCCCCTCACCCAGCAGGCGTCCGCCTGCTGGACGCACCCGCACAGGTG
>NZ_JBHXLV010000309.1:0-5223 GCF_042721685.1 Streptomyces sp. NPDC058459
GGCCGCCGCGACCCCGCGCCCGACGCCGGGGTGGGGGGGGCGGCGGCCGACGCCGCCGAGGCCGCCGTCCGGCTCTGGGACAGCTGGGAGGACGACGCCGAGATCCGGGACGCCGGGACCGGCCGCTTCATCGACCGCGACAAGCTGCACTACGCCGACTTCGAGGGGCCGCACTTCTCCGTACGGGGACCGTCCATCGTGCCCCGGCCACCGCAGGGCCGGCCACCCGTCGCCGTCGTACTGGACGCCCAAGCACGCGACCACCGCTGGGAGTTGGCCGCCCACTACGCCGAGATCGTCCTGCTGGACGCCGACAGCCCCGCCGCCGCCCGCGATGCCCGCACCGAGCTGCTGAGGCACGCCGACCGGGTCGACCTGCGCGTGCTGACACGTCTCTCCGTCACCGAAAATCCGCATGGCCTGGCGGAGTCGCTCGTCGAATGGCACGCCGAGGCCGGTACGGACGGTTTCCACCTCGTCACCACCGACCCCTCGGAGGAACTGCCCGTCGTGATCCACGACGTCGTACCCGCGCTGCGTGCCCGCGGCCTGTTCCGCGCCACCCACACCGGGCACACCCTCCGTGACCACCTCGGCCTCGCACGGCCCGCGAGCCGCTACACCGCACGGACGGAGGCCGCGCTGTGAGTGCCTCAACCCCCGCCGGACGCAAGCAGATCCACCTCGCCGCGCACTTCCCGGGCGTCAACAGCACCACCGTGTGGCAGGACCCGGAATCCCGCAGCCAGATCGACTTCTCCTCCTTCCAGCACCTGGCCCGCACCGCCGAACGCGGCAAGTTCGACTTCTTCTTCCTCGCCGAGGGACTACGGCTGCGCGAACGCAAGGGCCGCATCCACGACCTGGACGTGGTCGGCCGCCCCGAATCCCTGACGGTGCTCAACGCGCTCGCCGCCGTCACCGAACACCTCGGACTGGCCGCCACCGTCAACGCCACCTTCAACGAACCCTACGAACTCGCCCGCAGATTCGCCTCGTTGGACCATCTCTCAGGTGGCCGTGCCGCCTGGAACATCGTCACCTCCTCCGACGCCTTCACCGGCGAGAACTTCCGGCGCGGCGGCTACCTCGACCGCGCCGACCGCTACACGCGCGCCGCCGAGTTCGTGGAGGTGGCCCGCGCCCTGTGGGACTCCTGGCCCACCGGCGGCACCCCGCGCACCGTGCGGCACAGCGGGCCCCAGTTCGACATCACGGCCCGCGCCACGCTGCCCCACTCGCCCCAGCTGCACCCCGTCCTCATCCAGGCCGGCGACTCCGACGAGGGCCGGGAGTTCGCCGCCCGCACCGCCGACATCGTCTTCAGCCGGCACAGCACCCTGGAGGCGGGCCGCGCCTTCCACGCCGACGTCAAGGGCCGCCTGGCCCGGTACGGCCGCACCCCGGACCAGCTCAAGATCCTGCCCGCCGCGACCGTCGTCCTCGGCGACAGCGAGGCCGACGCGCAGGAGCGCGCCGCGCACATCCGGCGCCTGCAGGTCAGCCCGCAGACCGCCGTCGCCACGCTGGAGAACGTCTGGGGCCGCGACCTGACCGGCTACGACCCCGACGGCCCGCTCCCGGACGTCGAACCGGTACCGGACGGCGAACTCGCCCAGGGCTGGGCGCACATGTCCGACCGGTTCGGCATCGCCGCCCGCTGGCGGTCCCTCGCCGAGGAGAAGCACCTCTCCATCCGCGAGCTGGCCATCGAACTCACCGCCCGCCAGTCCTTCATCGGCACCCCCGGCTCGGTCGCCGCCGCCCTGGACGAACACGTCCAGACCGACGCGGCCGACGGCTTCATCCTCGTACCCCATCTCACCCCCGGCGGGCTGGACGAGTTCGTCGACCGGGTCGTCCCGCTGCTCCAGGAACGGGGCGTGCTGCGCACCGAGTACCAGGGGCACACCCTGCGCGACCACCTCGGCCTCGGCCGGCCCGTACCGCGTCAGGAGGAGTCCGCATGAGGTTCCAGGTCCTCACCATCGGCGGCCACGCCCCGCATCCGCTGACCGGTGAACAGGTACCGGCCGCGGACCGGTTGGCCGAGATCGTGGAGACGGGTGTCGCCGCCGAGGAACTGGGCTTCGACGCGTACGCGATCGGGGAGCGGCACGCCGGACCCTTCGTCTCCGCCGGCCCCACCGTGCTGCTCGGCGCGCTCGCCGCCCGCACCTCCCGCATCCGGCTGCTCACCGGCGTCACGGTGCTCGCCATCCTCGATCCCGTGCGGGTCGCCGAGGACTACGCCACCCTGCACCAGCTCTCCCGGGGCCGCCTCGAACTCGTCATCGGCAAGGGCGCCGAGGCCGGCCACTTCGACCTCTTCGGCCTCGACGAGGGCCTCCAGTGGGACTACCAGGCCGAGAAGTACGAGCTGCTGCGCAGGCTCTGGCGCGAGGAGGACGTCACCTGGCAGGGCAAGTTCCGCCCGCCCCTGACCGGCGTCACCACCCTCCCGCGCCCCTATGAGGGCCGCCCGCCGCGCGTCTGGCACGGCTCCGCCACCAGCCTCAACTCACCCGAGCTGGCCGCCCGTCACGGCGACCCGCTGTTCAGCGCCAACGCCATCCAGCCCCGCGAGGCGTACACCCGGCTCATCGACCACTACCGGGAACGCTTCGCCGCCCACGGCCACGACCCGGCCGGCGCCTATGTCGGCGCGGGCTCCGGCGGCCTGTTCATCGCCCGCACCAGCCGGCAGGCGGTGGCCGAGTTCAAGGAGTTCTACGAGGCGCGGGTCCGCCAGACGTACAAGCCGCACCTGGCGGGCAAGCCGGGGTACAACACGCCGTTCCGCACCATCGAGGAGGCCATCGCGGACGGTCCCCATCTCATCGGCAGTCCGCAGCAGGTCATCGACAAGATCCTCGGTTTCCACGCGGCCTACCGCCACGACCTCCAGTCCGTCACCGTCGACGGCTCCGGCCTCTCCCTGCCCCGGCAGATCGACCAGCTCCGCTGGTTCGCCGAGGAGATCGCACCCGTGGTGCGGGCGGCGGCGCCCACCACCCTGTGGCAGCACGCGTAGCCCCGCCGTACTTCCTTCGAAAGGTCCCCCATGGCAACCGTCCTGTCCATCTCCGGCAGCCCCTCCGCCACCTCCCGCACCGGCCGTCTGCTCCGTCACCTGGACGAACGACTCAGCCGCCAGGGGCATCAAGTGGTGCCGCTGGACGTGCGCGGGCTGCCCGCCGAGGCGCTGCTCCGCGCCGATGTCCGGCATCCGGCGATCACAGCCGCCGCCGAACTGGTCGACCGGGCCGACGGCGTCGTGATCGGCACCCCTGTCTACAAGGCGGCGTACTCCGGGCTGCTCAAGGCCTTCCTCGACCTGCTCCCGCAGTACGCGCTCACCGGCAAGACGGTGCTGCCGCTCGCCACCGGCGGCACCACCGCGCATGTCCTCGCCATCGACTACGCGCTGCGGCCGGTGCTCAGCTCCATGGGTGCCGCGCATATAGTCCAGGGCTGGTTCACCCTCGACAAGGACATAGTGGTGCACGAGGACGGCAGCCTGACCGTGGCCCCCGGCACCGCCGAGGCGCTGGCCCAGATCACCGACCAGTTCTCCGTCGCGCTCGGCGGCCGCACCCTGCTGGCCGCGACCGGGTGACGGATGCCCCCCGCCCGGCCGCCGCCCGCCGGTCAGCCCGCTGTGCGGCCCGGGGCGCGGAACTCGACCGTCCTGCCGCGCTCGGCGTACCGCACCGCGACAGCGTCCAGCGCGGCGACGGACGAGGCGTCCCACACCCGGACGGCAGGTCATCCCAGTCCTGGAGTCCTTCGCGGGGCGACAGCAGAAGTACGACTCCGCGCTCGCGGTAGTCCTGACGCTGGTCCGATCACCCACGCGCCGGCTCCGGGGCGGTGACCTCCTCAGGAGCCGCCGCACCGCGCGCCGTCACCCGCAGCGTGACAGCGGCCACCGCCCCCGCCACCAGCCCCGGACCAGCGCGGCCGGCACGCCGACGGCCAGGTTGCCGACGAGGTACCGCAGCCCCCACTTCGGGCCGCCCCCGACCGTCGCCACCCGCGGCAGTTGCCCGGCCACCAGCCCTACGACGGTCGCACGGACCGCGCCGACCGCCATCGCCGGGACCGTGGCCCTGGTGAGCAGGCCGGCAGCAGCCGGAGCGCCCGCCGCCATAGGGCGCCGTCCGGCTCCCGGCGGCGACCGACTGGTACGACAGCACCAGCAACGACAGCGCGATCACCACCGTGCCTGCCGTGGCCGCCGGCCGCGCCGCCCGCGCCGGTACCTCCCGCCGGGGCAGCGGGCCCGCGCCCTTGGCGGTGGCCCGCCCCGGAGGCACCGTGGCGGACGCCACCAGACCGACGACCACCGGGAGTTCGCGTCCCCCGGCCGTCGCACCCGCCAGGCTGGGCAGGAGGCGACAGCTGCCGGGAGCGTACGGGATGCCGATCACGTGTACGGATCGCGCCGGGGCGCTGCGCGGGACTTCCTGTGACGTTTGACGCGCATTCCGGGAATGATTTCTTCTGATCGGGACGGACCATTTCCTTTGCCGTGTGACGCGGAAATTCGCTGGCTTTATCGATCGAATGTACGACGCCTCATACCAGAGCGGGACGCGGGCCGGGAGACTTTGTCAACTGCCCGCCGCACCCGCCGCACAGGCAACTACCGTGAATTCCTGTCGGATAACTCAGGGCCCCGTTTTCCTTCCCGTTCTTTCTTTCCGACACCAGGCCCGACGTACCAGTACGAGGACGCAGATGTCTCACCTCCGCGCACCGGCCTCACGTGCCGACCGCCGAGAGGGCGGCCGACACGGGAGACCGGTCGCCCGACCCGCTCCCGCACTGCCCGAGACGCTCCTACGGCCCCAGCTCATCCGGCTCGCCGTACTCCCGCCCGTCGCGGTCGCCCTCGCCGCCACCGCGGCCGTGATCTTCACCGTCCGCGCCGGCGACGCGCACGGCCTCGTCCTCTGGGCGGTGCTCGCCCTCGCCGTCGTGGTCGCCGGAGCCGCCATCGGCGTCGCCGCCGTGGCCGCCGACCGCGCCGCCCGGTCCGTCGGCGACCGCGTCGGCGCGCTGCGCCGCAACGCCGCCCGAGGCGAGGCCGACCTGCGCGCCCTGGTCGACGGGCTGCGCCGGGGCCAGGCACCACCACGCGGCAAACCCCGGCGCCGACCGCCCGAGGACGCCGACGACTTCGAACTCCTCGCCGCCGACCTCGCCCGCGCGCACGAC
>NZ_JBHXLV010000310.1:0-5219 GCF_042721685.1 Streptomyces sp. NPDC058459
GTCCGGGCCCGGAGTGTAGGGCGGAGGGCGTTTCAGAACAGGCCCCGGTACCCCTGCCGGCCGGTGGCGATCCTGCCCTCGAACGTGCCGGCCGGGGTGCCGCCGTATCGCCACAGCTCGTACGACTTGTTCCGCACCAGCAGGTCGCCGCGGCCGTCGCCGTCCAGGTCCCCGGCGCCGACGATCTTCTTGTGGCCCGTCCACCTGGACGCGATCTTCACCCTGGCGGAGAGTCCGCCCGTGCTCGTCGCCTTGTGGAGGTAGACGTACACCGGGCGCGGACCCGTCCGCATCGCGGAGGGCCCCATTCACTCGAACAAGCGAGCGAATCGCAGCGGTTGTCCTAGGTGGGGGCGGCTCACCGGGGCTCAGCGCACGGGAAAGCCGAAGGTGTGGCCCTGCTCCTTCAGCCGGGGCAGGACGCGGCGCAGCGCCTCGACCGTCTGAGAGCGGTCACCGCCCGCGTCATGGAACAACAGCGTGGGCCCGTTCGGGAGTTCACGCTCGACCGTGGCCACGATGGCGTCCGTCCCCGGCCGCTCGAAGTCCTTGGTGTCGACGTTCCAGCCCAGGGGCCGCATGCCCCGTGACGCGGCGAGCTTGCGGCTGGCGGGCGTGAAGGCACCGCCGGGAGCGCGGTAGTACAGCGGCCGCACACCCCCGGATGCCTCGGTGATCATGTGCTCGGCGTCGAGGATCTGCTGCGACTGGTAGGCGACGGACTTCTTGTCCATGGTGGTGTCGTGCGACACCGAGTGGTCGCACAGCCGGTGCCCGGCGGCGACGACCCGCTTCACGAGGTCGGGGTGGGCCTGCGCCTGGGTCCCCACCATGCAGAACGTGGCCTTCACCCCGTACTCCCGCAGCACGTCGAGCACTTGGGGGGTCCAGGTGGGGTCGGGGCCGTCGTCGACGGTGATGTTGACGCCTCGCTCACCCTGGTCCGAGGCGTGCGCGATGGTCATGTCGACCGGCTTGACGGTGTGCCTCGCCGCCTTCGGCGCCGGCCTGCCCGGGGTGTCGGCCTGCGCGGTCCACAAGGAGGCACCGACGGCGAGCATCGTCACCCCGAGCGCCGCCCCGGCCGCCTTGCCGTACCAGCCCCGCGTTCCGTTGTGCCGTGCCATGCCCGCCCCCGCTCTCGCCCACCGAACTCCGGCCGCGTCGCGACCACTTGTCAGGACGGGGGGCGGGGACGGAGGGATGCGCGTGTTACCGAGCACGGACAATTCCGGGGAAGTTCGCGGACAACGTCCCTGCCGGACGACCGCGTCGGCCGTGTCCTCAGCAACACGACATGGGGAGGTATGCCGAATACATCAATCCGGTACATGGACTACCATTGGTACATGTCCATGAAGCGCACCAACGTCTACGCGGACCCCGAGGACCTGGCGATCATCAAGGAGGCCGCCAAGCGCCGGGGTATAAGCGAGGCTGAGATCATCCGCCAGGGCATCCACCTCGCGGCCATGGCCAACAGGGTCTGGGACGAGCCGCTGTTCTCACGCACCTTCGAGGGGCCGGGGCGCACGCTGTCCCGGTCGGAGGTCCGCGACACGGTCGCCGAGGCCGTCCGGCGTGAGGCCGGCGCGGGCTCCGGATCCGCCGCGTGATCATTGTCATCGCCGATACGTCCGGTCTTCTGGCGGCGCTGGACTCGGCTCATCCGGAACATGGGGCGGCGAACGAGGCGATCATGGCGGCGGGCCTGCTGGTCATGTCCCCGCTCCTGCTGGCGGAACTGGATCACGTGGCGACGCGTGAGCTCGGCAGGGAGGCCGCCCTCAGCGCGGTCGACGACCTGCGGCGCTGGATGAGCCGGGGTCGTGTCGTCCTGCCGGAGATCACGGAGGACCACCTGGGCGCAGCCCAGTCCGTCCGTGTCCGTTACCGCGCGCTGGACCTCGACCTCGCCGACGCGGTGAACGTGGCGCTTGCCGCCGACTACGACACGGACGCGATCCTCACCCTGGACCGACGAGACTTCCGCGCCGTACGCCCGCTGGGCCGTTACAAAGCGTTCCGGGTCCTCCCCGATGACCTCCCGCTCTGACGCGCACAACGCAGCAGGGGCACCCCAATGAAACAGCCCCAGGCCGCTGACCTGGGGCTGCAAAAAGAGCGGGTGACGAGAATCGAACTCGCGCTCTCAGCTTGGGAAGCTGATGTTCTACCATTAAACTACACCCGCGCAATACGGACATATCGACCTAGGGGTAGCCGGTGTCCGAACGCCCGCTCACTGTACCCCATGGTGAGGGAGGCGTGCGGGAGGCCGGTGTGGGGCGGGTGAGTTGGGGCGTACGGTGAGGGTGTCGGGCGCCCCGGAGTGCCGCCTGGAAGGTCGTCTCTTTGATCCCGTAATGTGGCATTCGGCGTCGGGGTAGCGAGCCCGACGCGGCTCCTGGGGAAGGGACTTGAGGGACTTGATGGAACGCACCGTCGTCCGCTGCGCGGACGGGCACGTCTTCAGCGCCGCTTCGTTCCCGATGCAGCAGGCCGAGCGGCTCGGCCCCGGCCGGCTCGTCCGGTGTCCGCACTGCGCCCGGCTGCGCAGCGTGGTGCCGGTCACCCTGCAGAACCTGCGGCGGAGGTAGGCGCACGGGAACAGGGGCGCGGGCCCGTCGCGATTGTCGGCGGTCCGCGCCCCTTGCGTATCCTCGGGGCGTGCTTCTCTCAGACAAGGACATCCGGGCCGAGATCGACGCCGGGCGGGTCCGTATCGATCCCTTCGACGAATCCATGGTTCAGCCCTCGAGCATCGACGTACGGCTGGACCGCTACTTCCGGGTGTTCGAGAACCACCGCTACCCGCACATCGACCCCGCGGTCGAGCAGGTGGACCTCACCCGGGTCGTGGAGCCGGAGGGCGACGAGCCGTTCATCCTGCACCCCGGTGAGTTCGTGCTGGCGAGCACGTACGAGGTGATCACGCTCCCCGACGATCTCGCCTCCCGACTGGAGGGCAAGAGTTCGCTGGGCCGGCTCGGCCTGGTCACGCACTCCACCGCCGGGTTCATCGACCCCGGCTTCAGCGGGCACGTGACCCTGGAGCTGTCCAACCTCGCCACCCTGCCGATCAAGCTCTGGCCCGGGATGAAGATCGGCCAGCTGTGCATGTTCCGGCTGTCCTCGCCCGCCGAGCACCCCTATGGCAGCGAGCGCTACGGCTCCCGCTACCAGGGCCAGCGCGGCCCTACCGCCTCGCGGTCCTTCCTGAACTTCCACCGGACCCAGGTATGAGGGCGACGACGACATGAGTGACGTCCGGGAGAACCTGACCTACGAGCGCTTCGGCACGGCCGTCCGCGAGCTGGCGCGGACCATCGCGGACGACGGCTTCGAGCCCGACATCGTGCTCAGCATCGCGCGCGGCGGCGTCTTCGTGGCCGGCGGCCTGGCCTACGCCCTGGACTGCAAGAATATCCACCTGGTGAACGTCGAGTTCTACACCGGCGTCGGCACCACGCTGGACATGCCGGTGATGCTGGCGCCCGTGCCCGACCGCATCGACTTCTCCGACAAGAAGGTGCTCATCACCGACGACGTCGCCGACACCGGCAAGACGCTCAAGCTGGTGCGCGACTTCTGCCTGGAGACCGTCGCCGAGGTGCGCTCCGCCGTCATCTACGAGAAGTCCCACTCCCTCGTGAAGTGCGAGTACGTCTGGAAGCGCACCGAGGACTGGATCGACTTCCCGTGGTCCGTCGACCCGCCCGTGGTCCGCCGGACCGGGCAGGTTCTGGACGCCTGAGCAGCCTCCCCCCGTGCACGGGGCAAGCTCAGAAGGTGCCCAGCTTCACGATCGACAGCAGTGCGATCAGCTGGATCGCGGACGCGCCCAGCGCCTTCGGCCAGGGCAGGTCGTGGGAGCGGGAGACCATCAGGGTGAGCAGGGCGCCCGCGGCGAGCCAGGTGATCCAGCCGATGACCTGGACGAAGCTCGCGTCACCGCCGGCGAACATGGCGACGACCAGGCGCGGGGCGTCGGTCAGCGACATGATCAGCATGGACAGGCCGACCGTGGGCTGCCAGGCGCCGTCGCCGCCGAGCTGGCGGGCCAGGGTGTGGGTGACCACGCCCAGGATGAACGCGCTCAGCACCATCGCCACCGCCGTGACCAGCACGATGGGGATCGCGTTGGTGAGCGTCGCGCCGATCACGTCCGCGCGGGCGGTGTCGAAGCCGAAGACGGCGAGCAGGCCGTAGAGGAACGTCACGATCAGGGCCGGGCCCCACATCGTGTAGTCCCGCATGCGGAGGAAGGTCGCGTCGGGGGAGAGGACTATCCCCTTCAGCAGTTCCTTCCAGTGCAGCGCCGGGCCGGACGGACCCGCCGGGGCGGTCGCGCCCGCGTGGTAGGTCTCGCCCTGGCTGTAGGCGGACGCCTCGTCCACGGAGAACGCCTGGGTGTGGCCTGGCTGGTTCGCCGCATAGGGGTCGTGGCCGCCGTGGCCGGGGTCGCCGAAGTACTCCGGGCCGTCGTTCGCCGGCCCCGGGTACCCGTACTGGTTCCCCTGGGGATTCCCCTGCGGGTAGCCGTAGGTGGGCTGCCGCTGCCCCTGGTGGGGGGCCCGGCCGCCGTACGACGGTCCCTGGGGCGCGTGCGCCTGCTGTCCTTGCGCGGTGCGGTTGTCCCGGTCCCCGCGTCCCATCCTGAATCCAGCCACCCGTCGAACGTACCCGCTCCCGCCCGCCCGCGTGCCGGGCCCGGGGGGTCGGGCCCGGCATTGCGGCCATCCTGTGACATCCCCTAAGGGACCGTCAGGGGGAACACCGGGGGCGACCGGGGGCGGCCGGGGGTTTGGGTGAAGACGCGAACGTAAGACGGTGGGGGCAGGATGGGGGCATGAGCGTAGTGAAGATCAATGTGCTGACCGTTCCCGACGAGCAGCGGGAGGTGCTGGAGAAGCGGTTCGCCTCGCGGGCGCACACCGTGGAGAACTCGGACGGGTTCGAGTGGTTCGAGCTGCTGCGGCCGGTGGAGGGCACCGACCAGTACCTCGTGTACACCCGCTGGCGCGACGACGCGGCCTTCCAGGCGTGGATGGAGGGCCCCATGAAGGCCGCCCACCAAGGCGCGGGCGGCGGTGAGGGCGAGAAGCAGCGGCCCGCCGCGGCCGGCTCCACCCTGTGGTCCTTCGAGGTCGTGCAGCAGGCGTCCCCGAAGTAACCGCCGCCCACGGGTACGACGGCGCCCCCCGGCCTCGTGGACC
>NZ_JBHXLV010000311.1:0-5179 GCF_042721685.1 Streptomyces sp. NPDC058459
GGGCGGTGCGGCGCCCTTGTCCGGCCACCGACGACCTCACCCGGCCGGCTCCGGCCGTGCCCGTCCGTATCCGTCACATCCCGCCGGAGGAAGTCATGGAAATCCGTAGCCTCGACGGTGACGACCCTGCGACGATCTCGCTGCTCCTGCCCGGGTTCCAGGAGACGATGAGCCTGGAACTGCCCGGCGACCCGCCCGTCTCGCCGAACCTGCTGGCCCGGCTGCTGCAACGCAGGCACGGCGCCGACCGGATCGTCCTGGTGGCCTTCGTGGCCGGCCGGCCGGCCGGCTGCGTCAAACTCGGCCTGGACGAGAGCACACCGGACGGTCCGGGCCACGGATCGCTGTGGGTCTTCCCCTCCCACCGACGGCGCGGCGCGGGTACGGCCCTGGTCTCCGCGGCCCGCGCGGAGCTGCGCCGCCGCAGCCGCGGCTCACTGATGATCGATGCTCCGCACACCCCGGCCGCCGAGGCGTTCGCCGCCGGGCACGGGGCGGTACTGCGCGGCACCAATCTGCGCAACCGTCTGGTGGTGCGCGGCCCGGTCCGGACCGGGCTCGCCGAACTGGCCGGCCGGACGGTGGGCGGGCACCGCCTGGTGCACTGGCGGGATCACTGCCCCGCCGAGCTCATCGAGTCCTACGCCCGCGCCTGGGGCACCCTGGACGCGTCCGTCAACGGCCAGGCCGGGATACGCAGGCCCACCGCCGACGACGTGCGTTCCCGCGAGGCGGAAGCCGGGAGGACCGGACACCGGCAGTACGTGAGCGCCGCCCTCGCCGAGGACAGCGACGAGATCTGCGGGTACGCCACCCTCCTGGTGCGGGACAGCCCGATGGCGGACACGGGCGAGACGCTCGTCCTCGCCGGCCGGCGCCGTCGCGGTCTCGGTACCTGGCTCAAGGCGCACGTGCTGTCCTGGGCCGCCGACGACAACGAGCACCTGGCGCTGGTGCAGGCGTGGAACGACGTGCGGAACACCCCGATCGTCGCCCTGAACAGGCGCCTCGGATTCCGCGCCGACAGCTCCTGGTCCACGTACGCCCTTCCCTGCTGACGGCTCGATCCCGGTTCGAGCCGGACTGTAGGAGCCCCTGCCACGATCCGGCACGAACCGGCAACTGCGAGAGAGGTTACTTGTGAGTACCAGCAGCACACGTGTACTGATCGCCGGCGGAAGCCTCGTCGGCCTCTCGACGGCGATGTTCCTCGCGCGTCACAACGTGCCCTGCGTCCTGGTCGAACGCCACCCGGGCACCTCCATCCACCCCCGTGCCGTCGGCTACTACCCGCGCACCGCCGAACTGCTGCGCACGGCCGGCGTCGAGGAGGCGGCCAAGACCGCGGCGGCCGGTTTCGAGAAGCACCGGACCCGCGCCGGGGTGGTCTCGCTGGCCGGTGAGGTGCTCTTCAGCAAGGAGGAACTCGAGGGCGGTGACGAGCTGCTCGACCTGACCCCCGCCAAACTGCTGCTGCTGCCGCAGGACCGGCTCGAGCCCCTCCTGCGCGCGCGGGCCGCGGAACTCGGCGCCGACCTCCGGTTCGGCACCGAGCTGGTCTCCTTCACCCAGGACGACGACGGCGTCACCGCCGTCACGCGAGACTCGGACGGCGTGGAGAGCACCGTGCGCGCCGACTACCTCGTGGCGGCGGACGGCCCGCGCAGCACCGTGCGCGAGACGCTCGGCATCCGGCGGGAAGGCCGCGGGGTGCTCTCGCGCCACGTCAGCATCGCCTTCGGCGCGGACTTCGCGGCGGTCCTGGGCGAGCGCCGCTACAGCGTCGTCCACGTCAAGAACGACACGGTCACCGGCATCCTGGTGCACGACGACACCCTCACCGAGGGCACGCTGATCGTGGGCTACGACCCGGACCGGGGCGAGAGCCTGGAGGACTTCACCGACGCCCGCTGCGCCGAACTGGTCCGCGCGGCCATCGGCTCGGACACGGTCGAGGTCACCGTGCGCTCCCGCTTCCCCTGGGACATGGCCGAACTCGTGGCCGAACGCTTCGTCGCCGGCCGGGTGCTCCTCGCCGGGGACGCCGCCCACCAGATCCCGCCCACCGGCGGCTACGGCGCCAATACGGGCATGGCCGATGCCTTCAACCTGGCCTGGAAGCTCGCCCTGGTGCTCGACGGCACCGCCGGGGCCGGTCTGGTCGACACCTACCAGCAGGAGCGCCACCCGGTCGGGCTGTACACCGCGCGGCAGGGCTCGCTCCAGCTGGCGTTGCGTTCCGGCACGGCGACCGAGGAGCAGCGGGCCGCCACCGACGACGCGATGACCGTGACCATGGGGCAGGCGTACCCCGCCGGCGCCTTCGTCGCCGAGGAGGACGCCGGCGCGCTGCCGCTGACCAGCGATCCGCGCACCCTGTCCGCCCAGCCCGGCACCCGCGCCCCGTACGTGGTGCTGGAGCGGGACGGCGCACCGCTGGCGACGCTGGACCTGTTCGGTGCCGGTTTCGTCCTGCTGACGGGGGCGGACGGGAGATCCTGGACGGAGGCGGCGCGGGCAGCGCGGGCGGAGCTGGGCGTCGCGCTCGACGTCCACAGTGTCACGGCGGACGGAAGCGACGGCCTCGCGGACCCCGACGGCAGGTGGGCCGACGCCTACGGCACGTCGGCCGGCGGGGCCGTGCTGGTGCGTCCGGACGGAGTCGTCGCCTGGCGCAGCCGGGGCGCCGTTGCCGCCGACGGCCAGGTCTCCGCCCTCACCTCGGCACTGCGCCGCGTACTGGCACGCTGAGCGGCGTGGGGCCCGGTCGGTCAGCCCTCCGCGGGGCTGTGCCGGGCCTCGGCCACGGAGTCCACGTACTTGATCAGCAGGCGGGCGAACTGCAGGCGTTCGCCCTCGGGCCAGTCCTGGGTGATGAACTCGAACGCGGCCCGCTGATGGCGGCGGAAGGCGGCCAGCATGGCCACGCCCTCGTCGGTCAGCTGAAGAATGGTGCGGCGCCCGTCCTGCTGGGAGGCGGCGCGGATCAGGTACCCCGCGGAGATGCAGTCCGTGACCATGCGGCTGGCGACCGAGGGGTCCACGGCCAGCCGCTCCGCCACGACTCCGACGGTGATCTCCTGACCGTCCTCCTCGGGCCCCTCTTCGACGATGTTGAGGACGAGGGTCCGGGTCATGTCCTTGCGGGAAACCGTCGTCTCGGCGTTGAGCGCGGAGGCGCGGCGCAGTCGCGAGAAGGCGGGGCCAACCGCGTCCAGGGGGTCGGCTGCGGCGAGCGGTCCGCGTCCGGACGGAAGCGGGGTGCTCGTCGGCCTGGTCGAAGTCTCCATGTCCCCATCCTAGGTCCGGCTGATACCAGCAAGCGAGCATGTGTATGTTAGCAAGCGTGTGCATAATTACATGCACACAGATTCAAAGCAATATCTCCTCCTCTGGAAGGACTTCCATGCCGGACACCCAGGACTTCGACTTCGACGTCCTCATCGTCGGCGGGGGCCCGGTGGGCATGCTGCTCGCCTCCGAACTCTGCATCTCCCGGGCCACGCCCGTGGTGCTCGAACGGCTGCCCGAGCGCACCCCGCACTCCAAGGCCTTCGGCCTGCACGCCCGCTCGCTGGAATCGCTGGACCGCCGCGGTCTGCTGGAGCGCTTCAGGGACGGCGCCCGCTCCTGGGACAACGGCCACTTCGCCGGCCTGGACGTCTGGGTCGACTTCTCGCTGCTCGACAGCGCCCAGAACTATGCCCTGCTGTCCGAGCAGAACCGCACGGAGCGGCTCCTCGAGGAGCGCGCGCGGGAGTTCGGCGTCGAGATCCGCCGCGGCCACGAGGTGACCGCCGTGCGGCAGGACGCCGACGGCGCCGAGGTCGACGTCACGGGCCCCGAGGGCTCCTACACCCTGCGCGGCCGCTACCTCGTCGGCGCCGACGGCGGTCGCAGTCTGGTCCGCCGGGAGGCGGGGATCGCCTTCCCCGGTACCGGCGGCAAGGTCACCGCACGGCTGGCCGACGTCGTCCTCGCCGACCCGGACAAGGCCCCGATGGGCATGGAGCGCACCGATCGCGGCCTGCTCTTCTGCGTGCCGCTGGACGAGACCTACCATCGCGTCGCCACCTTCGACTTCTCCGGGGAGCGCACGGCGGACGGCGAGCTGACGCTCGAGGAGTTCACCGAGAGCCTCCGCGAGATCTGGGGTGACGACCTCGGTGCGAGCGAGCCGCGGTGGATGTCCTGGTTCACCGACTCCGCCTGCCAGGCCGAGCGTTACCGCGCGGGGCGCGTCTTCCTGGCCGGGGACGCCGCCCACACCCACTTCCCCGTGGGCGGGCAGGGGGTCAATCTCGGTCTGCAGGACGTCCTCAACCTCGGCTGGAAGCTCGCCGCCGACATCAACGGCTGGGCTCCCGAGGGGCTGCTCGACACGTACGACCGCGAGCGCCAGGCCCCGGCCCGCAAGGTGCTGGCCAACACCCGGGCGCAGATCGCGCTGATGAACCCCGACCCCTACGTCACTCCGCTGCGCGAACTCTTCGAGGACTTGATGCGCAAGAGCGACGTCAACCGGCACGTCGCCGAGATGCTCAGCGGCGTCGGGGTCCGTTACGACGTTCCGGGTCCCGGGCACCGTCTGCTCGGCGACTTCGCGCGCGATCTCGTCGTCACCACTGAGGAGGGCGCCGTGACGCTCCCCAAGCTGCTGCGACGAGGCACCTTCGCCCTGCTCGACCTGTCCGGACGCCCGGAGATCTCCGACGTGTACCAGGAGTGGGCGGAGCCGATCGCGTGGCCCGGCCGCGTGCGGCACGTCGTCGGCGCGTGCGAGCAGGAGCCCGGCCTGGCCGGCCTGCTCGTCCGCCCCGACGGTTACGTCGCCTGGGCCGTGGACAAGGACGCCTCGCCGGAGGAGACCGCCGACGGTCTGCGCGCGGCCCTGGCCACCTGGGCCGGGACCGAGGGCCCCAGCCGGCCGGTCTTCAAGTGAGCGAAAAAATCCAGGCGTTCCGCAAAGTGGTGTGGACACACATCCAAATGCATGACAACATGCATATGTAGCCGGGATCGCCGGACGGAGCCACGGCGGCGCACCCGCGACGCGGCTCGACCCCACCCACCCCCCATGGGAGACAGCACATGAGAATCGTCCGCCACCACCAGCACGGAGCGCCGTCCGTTCTCCGCCTCGAGGAGGCGGAGAAGCCCCAGCCCGGTCCGGGTCAGG
>NZ_JBHXLV010000312.1:0-5049 GCF_042721685.1 Streptomyces sp. NPDC058459
GTCGTGCGGCCCGGCACCCGGGGCCCCGCCGGCCGTGGCCGGATGCGGCGGTTTCGCCGGGCGGTCGGAGGGGGAGCAGGTGCGCGCGAGGGACCAGGGGGCATCAGTGGGACGGCAGGTTCGGCGCCGGCCGCACCGCTTCACAGGAGGAGGACGTCGTGTCCCGGAAGATTCGCAGGTGGACCACGGTCGCGTCGACGGCGCTGCTGGCCGCCGCCGTGGCGCTGCCCGCCTCGGCCGCGTCCGCGGCCCCGCGCCCCGCGAGCGAGCCCGCACCCGCGGGGAACGTCGACGTGGCCCGGTATCTGGGTTCCTGGTACCAGGTGGCGGCCGTGCCCGCCCTGTTCGAGGCGCAGTGCAAGAAGAACGCCCGCGCCGAGTACGGCCTCACCCCGCGCGGGACGGTCTCCGTCGAGAACAGCTGCGACACCTGGTTCGGCACCCGCAGCACCGTCAAGGGCGACGCCAAGCCGCTGGACGGGTCCAACGCGCGCCTGAACGTGTCCTTCCTCGGGCTGAACGGCACGTACGCGCACAGTTCGCGCGCCAACTACATCGTGGTGGGACTCGACGAGGACTACACCTGGGCCGCGGTGACCGACGCCGACCGCCGGAGCGCCTTCGTGCTCTCCCGCACGCCCGCCCTCTCGGCCGGCCAGGCCAGCGCGGCCGGTGAGGCGCTGCGTGCCGCCGGTGTGGACCCCTGTTCGGTCAAGTACACGCCCCAGGACGGCGGCTCCGCCTCCCGGGCACCCTTCTGCTGACGCCGTAGGCACACGACGGTGCCCGCTCCGGAAACCGGAGCGGGCACCGTCGTGCCGGGTTCAGGCCCGGTCGGCCGGCAGCGGGTCCGCGGGTTCGGCGGGGGCGACGACCTCTGTCGCGCGGGCCGGTTCCGGGTCCGCCGGGGCCGTGCGGGCCGGGAGCAGGGACAGCACCGCCTGGCGGGCCGGTTCCGGGGTCGCCTCGTCGTAGGGGTCCGGCGTGGCCGGGACCTGGAGGCGGTGGACCGGGCCGGAGCCCAGGCGGGCGTAGCCGCGCCCCGGGGGGATCTGGTCCGGCGGGGTGGTGGGAGCGGGCGCGCCCAGGAACCCGGCGACCTGCTGCGGGGACGACGGGCCGAGGACCACGCGCGCGCGGGTGTACCGGCCGATCGCCTCGCTCAGGCTGTCCGCGCTGTCGAACTGCTCGGCCACCACCACCGTCACCCCTGCCGCCCGCCCGTGCCGCAGTGGGACCTGCAGCAGGGCCTGCGGGTCGGTGCGGTGCTCCGCCTCCGCGAGGTGGGTGAAGACGGTCGGCCGGTCCAGGAGGAGCCACAGGGGACGCGTGGTGTCCTCCGGTGGCGGGCTGCCCGCCTGCCGGGCCTGGTTCACCGCGAGGAGCCGCCGTTCGGTCTCCCGCGCCGCCCACTCGAGACCGGCCACCGCCCCCGCCGGGGCGCACTTGACGGCCAGCACGCCCTGCCGGCCGGTCAGGCAGGAGTACTCACCGGTGCCGCCGCCGTCGACGATCATGACATCGCCGTGCCGCAGCGCCTGGAGGGCGATGGAGCGCACCAGGGTGGACGTACCGCTGCCGGGCTGCCCCATGATCAGCAGGTGTGGCTCCGGCGACCTGCTGCCGGTGCGCCAGAGCACCGGAGGCACGTCGCGGCTCTCCTCGCCGTAGGAGAGCGGGAGCGTGCGCCGCACCTCGTCGGGGTCGGTGAGGCCGAGCACGGTCTCGCCCGGCGCGGTGACGAAGCGCTGGGCGACGACGTCGGCGGGCAGGGCGGCCAGGACGCTCAGCGTGAGCCGGTTGCTCTCCTCCTCCCACGTGAAGCGGTACTCCCGGCCGCGCCCCGCCTTCGCGGTCAGCAGCCGCTCGACCCGCGCGCGGGCCTCCGGGTCGCCGTCCGGGAAGTACGCCGGGTAGCGCATGACGATCCGCTCCAGCCGCCCGCCGTCGTCGAACTCGTGCTCCGCGAAGACGGCCGCCCACTCACCGCCGTGCGCGTACAGCGGCGCCGGGTCGTCGGCGACGGCGAAGCACGGCACCAGTGCCTCGTACAGCGACTGGAGCCGTTCCAGCTGTGCCTCGTCCTGGCCGTCGGGGGCGGCCGGGGCGTGGTCGCGTCCGTACCAGGCCGCCGCGACCATCAGGGACACGGCGGCCAGCAGCGGGCCGTACGGCATGAGCGCCACGGCCATGATCACGGCCGCCGCCAGGAACAGCAGCGGGCCCCGCTTGTCCTTCGGGGTGGCCGCCCACCTGTCCCGCCCGGTCAGGGCCAGCAGGCGCAGGCCGCGCGAGATGGTGATCAGCGGGTGGAGGACGTCCGTGGCGCTGTCGGCCGCCGTCCGGGCCAGCTCCCGGCTCCGGGCGAGCTGGGTGCGGGCGAGCCGCGCGCTGTCCTTGCTCAGAATGCGGGGGAGTGGGCGCCGGGCCACTGCTGTCTCCTGTGGGTGGGTGGGTGCGGGCGTGGGGAGACTCCCCCTCGGACGGGACCCGCCGGTCCGCGCGGCCTCGGGGGAGGGGCCGGGTCAGAACTTGATGCCGCCGAGGAGGCTCGCCAGGCTTTCGCCGCCCGCCTTGATGCTGGGGGCGATCGCCGTGCTCGCCAGGTAGAAGCCGAACAGGGCCGAGACGACGGCGTGCGAACCCTTGAGCCCGTCCTTGCGGAAGAACAGGAAGACGATGATGCCGAGCAGGACCACGCCGGACATGGAGAGGATCATTTGGGACCTCCTGGTGTCGAAGGGGGGACAGTCACCATGAGTACTTCCAGGATCACAGAATGTATCTATACGATAAAAGGTGCAAGTGGGTGAAATCAGGCGTTTTTCCCACGGGTGGTGTAGCCGTCGGTCACCCGGCCGGTCAGAGCCCCCGCGCCGGTGCGCCAGCCAGTACGCTGGCGATTCACCCGAACGGAAGTCATGAGAGGCGGTCCGGCCGATGAGCGAAGCCCCCGACCCGGAGGTCGTGGAGCTGGCCACCAAGATCTTCGATCTGGCCCGGCAGGGGCGGACCGAGGAGCTGGTGGCGTACGTGGACGCGGGCGTCCCGGCCGGCCTCACCAACGACCGCGGTGACTGCCTGGTGATGCTCGCCGCGTACCACGGACACGCCGACGCGGTGCGGGCACTGCTCCAGCGCGGCGCCGACGCCGACCGGATCAACGACCGGGGCCAGACCCCGCTCGCCGGAGCCGTCTTCAAGGGCGAGACGGCGGTCATCCAGGCGCTGCTCGACAGCGGAGCCGATCCGGCCGCGGGAACCCCCTCGGCCGTCGACACCGCCCGCATGTTCGGCAAGGTGGAACTACTGGAACTGTTCGGCGCACGCTGACACTTGGACGGCCGGCCCCCTCGGGGGGCGGAGAACGACGGGGGGAGGCGGAGGGGGACCGCCGTAAATACGGTCGCGGCGGCACAAACCGCGGGTCATCATGACGACGTGATTCACGGACGTGGTGGCCGGGCAGGTGCCGCACCACGCGGACCGTGAAGCGGCCCGCAAGGGGCCCCGACGAGAGGCAGAGAGAAATGGGCAGCAGCAAGCAAGAGACGGCGGGCGTTCCGACGTTGTGTCACGCGGCCAGGTGACGAGTGATCCCCAGGTTGCGTCGACGCTTGATGTGAGGCTGTTTCCCATGTTCGATCCGGTCATAGCGCCCAGCGGCACCCTGCTCGGCCTGCTCCAGCGGGGCCGGGGCGACGGCACCCTGCACGCGCTCACCGCTCCCCGCGCGGAAGCGCTCCAGGCCCTCGACCACTGCGTGCTCCACGATCCCCGCCACGACTGGCAGGTGGAGAACCGCTCTCTGTACTACGCGCGCCTCTACCTCGACCTGAACGGCGACCTGGACGCCATCGAGGCCCACCTCCTCGACCCCGAGGACGCCCTGCACACCGACGAGTCCCGCACCGGACTCGCCCTCGCCGTCCTCGGCCACCTCGCCTCCTACGGCAGGCTCGACGCGCTCGCCCTGCTGCGCCGGTACGCGGCCCAGGGCGCCAACTGGGCCTGGGCGCTGGACGAGCTGGCCCTGCGCGACGACGACGCGGGCCTGCGCGCCCTCGCCGCCCCCGTGCTGGGCCGCTTCGGCGCCGACCCGGCCGGTGAGGCCGAACTCGCCGCCGCCGTCCGCGACGCCTTCGAACCGAGGCCCTGGCGCCTGTGGGCCGACGACCCGCGGGAATCCGTCTCCACGCGCGTGCGGGCCGCCCGCGAGGCCGGCAGCTTCGACCGCTGGCAGCGGCAGCTGCGCCCCACCGGGCCCCGCCCCGGCTGGAGCGTGGACGCCGTCTTCGAATGGGCCCAGCAGGGCATCGAGCGCGGCGCCGCCCTCCATGTCCCCGCCGCCCGCTGCCTGGTCGCCGTCGCGGCGCCCGAGGACCGGCCGGAGATCCTCGCCGCCGCCCGCGCCGGCACCGAGGGCGCCCGCTGCACCGCCCTGCGCTATCTCGCCGACAGCGGGGCGCCCGAGACGCCCGACCTGGTCGAGGCCGCCGTGTCCGACGGAACCGGGACGGTGGTGGACGCCGCGCTCGACGCCTTCGAGCGGATGCGGACCCCGGCCGCCGTGGACCGCGCCCGCCGCTGGGCCCAGCGGCCCGACGCGCTCGGTGCCGCCGCCGGCCGCGTCCTCGCCTGCCGGGGCGGTGTCCAGGACCGCGACCTGGTCCTCGGCGCCCTGCGCGAGGCCGTGCGGGGCGAAGGCCCCGACGCGCCGACCCTGTGGACCCTGGTCGACGGCGCCGGACGTCTCGGCATCGCCTGCGCGGCGCCCGTGCTGCGCCATATCTACCGCGAGACGGCCTCCTCCCATCTGCGCGGCCGCGCCGCCCGCGCCCTAGCCGCCACCGACCCGTCCTTCGCCGCCGGGTTCGCCGTCGAGTGCCTCTGGGACTGCGAGGAGACCACCCGCGAACTGGCCGCCCGCCACGCCGAGACCGGCGACGCCCGCGTCGTCGAACGCCTCCGCCGCCTGGCCGCCGACCCCGCCGAGGAGGACGAGGTCCAGACCGCGGTCCGCAGCCGCTTCGAACAGGACCCGCAGAC
>NZ_JBHXLV010000313.1:0-5037 GCF_042721685.1 Streptomyces sp. NPDC058459
CTGGACGGGGTGATGGCGACGAGTCCGGCGACGGCGCCGGAGGCCGCGCCGAGGGTGGTGCAGGCGCCGTGGCGGATCTTCTCGTAGACGAGCCAGGCGAGCATGGCGGCTGCGGTGGCGACCTGGGTGTTGACGAACATCAGGGCGCCCACGCCGTCGTCGTTGCCGAGCCAGGAGCCCGCGTTGAAGCCGAACCAGCCGAACCACAGCAGTCCCGCGCCGAGCATGACCAGCGGCAGGCTGTGCGGGCGCATCGGGTCCCGCTTGAAGCCGACACGCTTGCCGATGACCAGGATGACGCCGAGGGCGGCGGCACCGGCGTTGATGTGGACGGCGGTGCCGCCCGCGAAGTCGATCACGCCGAGTTTGTAGGCCCAGCCGTCGGAGGCCCAGACCCAGTGGGCGACCGGGATGTAGACGACCGTGACCCACAGGGCGACGAACAGGGTCCAGGCCGAGAACTTGACCCGGTCGGCGAGGGCTCCGCTGATGAGTGCGGGGGTGATCACGGCGAACATCATCTGGAAGACCATGAAGACGAACACCGGGATGGTGTAGTCCGGCCAGAGTTCCGTCAGCCCGATGTCGCTCAGGCCGAGCCAGCCGGTGTTCCAGCCGATGAAGGCGGACCCGGAGCCGAAGGCCAGGGAGAACCCGTAGAGCACCCAGAGGAGGGTGACGATGCCGATGCTGATGAAGCTCATCATCAGCATGTTGAGGGTGCTCTTGACGCGGACCATGCCTCCGTAGAAGAAGGCCAAGCCCGGTGTCATGAGCAGCACCAGGGCGGAACAGATCAGCATGAAGCCTGTGTTCGCGGCGGACAGTCTGGGTGCCTCCGCGGCAAGCGTGATGGCTGCTGCCATCGGCGTCTCCTCATCGGTTGTACGGCTCCGTGCGGGCGGTGCCTGGGCGGTCCGGTCAAGTGAGGGGTGGGCCGGTTATGCGCCAGAGACTGACGCAGCGCGGTTTCGACCGGGGCCCCTGACTGTTTCGTGGGGGTGACGAAGGCACCTGGCGTGTTACGCGTCCATGAACTGCCCGCTGCCGGGCATACCGGTCGTCATCGTGACGCAACCGGCGGCGGGGTCGCCGTAGCGACAGGCGGGTGGGGCATACGTGAACCGGCCGCGTCCGGCCTCACGATGACCTGGCATGGGGGAGCCGAGTCGGGCAGTTCGGGAGGACCGGCCGCGGCCGGGGCTTGTGGGTCGTGCGGGCCTCTCAGCCCGCGTCGGCGCTCTCCGGGAGGTCGACGGCGAGCTGTTCGGTGAGGTCGACGACGACGGAGAGGTCCCCGAAGTCCCGCACGGCCGCGCCGACGGTCTTGCGGATACGGGTGTTCACCCGCTCGGAGCGGACCTTGCGGGCGGTCTCCATGGCCTGGGAGGCGTAGGCGCTGCCCCGCTCGGGTTCGCGCTGGAGGAGGTGCACGGTGGCCATGCCGATCAGGTTGAGCGCGTAGGACCGCTGGTGTTCGCCGTCCTTGGCGAACAGGTCCACGGCGCGCTCCATCAGCGGCTCGGCGAGGGAGGCGTAGGTGGGGCTGCGGCCGGCGACGTAGGCGAGGTCGCGGAAGGAGTGGGAGTTCTCCCCGTGCAGTTCGGCCTCGGAGAAGAACCTGATCCAGTCGGGGTCCGGCTCGTCCCAGTCGTCGGCGTCGGCGAAGGTGTCCTCGGCCATGCGGACGGCGCGCTTGCACTTGCCGGGCTGGCCCATATTGGCGTAGGCGCGGGCCTCCATCGCATACAGCATGGACTGGGCGCGCGGGCCGGCGCAGTCCCGGCTGCCGTACTGGGCGAGGTGGATCAGCTCCAGGGCGTCCTCGGGGCGGCCGAGGTGGATCATCTGGCGGCTCATGCTGGAGAGCACATAGGAGCCGAGCGGCTTGTCCCCGGCCTCCTTGGCCGCATGCAGGGCGAGCACGAAGTACTTCTGCGCGGTGGGCTGGAGCCCCACGTCGTACGACATCCAGCCGGCCAGCTCGGCGAGTTCGGCGGCGACCTTGAACAGCTTGCGGGTGGTGGCCTCGGGCTGGGGTTCCTGGAGGAGGTCGGTGACCTCGTGCAGCTGCCCGACGACCGCCTTGCGGCGCAGGCCGCCGCCGCACTGGGCGTCCCACTGGCGGAACATCTTGGTGGTGGCCTCCAGCAGCTCCAGCTCCGGGCGGGAGAGGCGGCCGGGCCTGCGGGGCTCGTGGAGCGGGTCGGGCGCGGGCGGGGCGGGCGCGGAGGGGTTGGGGACCAGCCAGCGCTGCATGGGCTCGATGAGCGCGGGGCCGGCCGACAGGCCGAGGGAGGTGCCGAGGAAGCCGCGCCGGGCGAGCATGAGGTCGCTGCGCGAGAACTCGCTGAGCAGCGCGATCGTCTGCGGGCCGGTCCAGGGCAGGTCGACACCGGAGGCGGAGGGCGACTGGCGGGCGACGCGCAGGCCGAGATCCTCGACGGAGACGACGCAGCCGAACCGCTCGGAGAACAGCTCGGAGAGGATGCGCGGGATGGGTTCGCGCGGGTTCTCCCCGTCCAGCCAGCGGCGGACCCGCGAGGTGTCGGTGGAGATGTGGTTGGCGCCGAGCTGCCGGGCCCGGCGGTTCACCTGGCGGGCCAGCTCGCCCTTGGACCAGCCGCTGCGCACGAACCACGAGCCGAGCAGGTCGTTGGGGCGCTTGTCCGCGTTCACCCCGCCACCGCCGTTGCCGCCCACTGGAACGCCCCCATTCCCTGAATCCACCTGTCGCCGGATGCGCCAAGCCCTATCAGAATCCCGGTGGACCGGGCCGCCCGTCCGGTGGTTCTCACCCCTCGAACGAGCTGACGGCTTGCCTCCGGCATACCCATGAGCGCATGTGCCTCCGGGGCTCGCATACTCACAGTAATCCCACGATCACCCTTCCAGCCACGGCAATCCTTGAAACGCCACCATTCGCCACCCCTTCGAATGAACTCACGATGAGCGCCGCGCGATTCACTTGACACCGGACGACCGGCAGTGGGCGGAGGGAAGCACGTGGGGGCGCGCGAAGTCCCGTTCACCACCGTTCGTGCCACGATGCGCCGCCTTGTCCCGTGAGGATCGAGGGAAAGCCGGAGTCGAGGAGTCACGTTCCGTATCCCTCGCGATCCCTCTCGCTCCTTTTCGTAACCACCGGCGCGCTGGACCCGTTGGAGGGGGCATGGGCTTCACGATCGGCGGCATCCGGGAGATCCGCTCCGGCACGCGTCGGCGCGGCCGCACGCCGGAATGCACCACGGCCGCCGAGTTCGCCGGGCTGTGGGGGTGGGACGTGGTGCCGGGGGCGCGTGCCTCGGGCGGCGCCTGTTCGTGCGGGCGTGCCGACTGCCCGGCGCCGGGCGCGCATCCACTGGACTTCGCGCGCGGGGTGACGGCCGGGGCCACGCTGGACGAGGCGAGCCGGGCGTGGGCCGAGGTGCCGGGCGCGTCGGTGATGCTGCCGGTGGGCCGGGCGTTCGACGTGATCGAGGTGGCGGAGGCCGCGGGGCGCCGGGCGCTGGTGCGGCTGGAGCGGATGGGGCTGCCCCTCGGCCCGGTCGCCGCGACCCCGGACGGCCGCGCGCACTTCCTCGTCGCTCCCGGCACCGCCGCCGAGCTGCCCCACCTGCTGTACCGCATGGGCTGGGACACCCCGGCCGCGCTGGACCTGCGCGGCCTCGGCCCGGGTTCGTACATCACCGCGCCGCCCTCCGACCGGGGCGGCCTCGGTCCGGTGCGCTGGCTCAGGCCACCAGTGCTGGACGGGGCGGCCCGCCCGCCGGCGGCCCGGCTGCTGCTGGGCACGCTGGCCTATGTGGCGCACCGCTCGGCCGCCCCGGCGTAAGGCCGACGGGCCCGGAGAGGGTGCGCGCGGGCGCGGCTGCGCTGCCCCGGCCGGCTCTGCGGGCTACCTGACCCGGATGACCACCTTCCCGAAGTTGCCGGCCGACTCGTGGTACCTGAACGCGTCCGCGGCCTCCTCGAACGGGAACACCCGGTCGATGACCGGTCGGAGCCCACGCCTGGTGATGGTGTCGTTCATCGAGACGAACTGGGCGCGGCTGCCGACGGCCACCGCCCGGACCGTGGCGGCGGCGCCGAACAGCAGACGGGGGTCGACGGGTGGCCAGTTACCGGAGACGGACCCGACGAAGGCGACGTGCCCGTCGAGAGTGACCGACCTGAGCGAGTGCTCCAGCGCGCCGGCGGTGTCGACGACCCGGTCGACCCCCCGGCCCGCGGTGAGTTCGCGGGCGGCGGTGTGCCAGTCCGGGGTGTCGCGGTAGTTGACGACCTCGTCCGCTCCGAGGTCGCGCAGGCGCCGTTCCCTGTCCGCGCGGCCCGTCGTGGCGATGACTCTCGCGCCCAGGAGCTTGGCGAACTGCACCGTGAACAGCGCCACGCCGCCGGAGCCGGTGGCCAGCACGGTCTGCCCGTGCTGGAGGCCGCGGCCGTCCCCGGTCAGCGCGTTCCACGCCGTGACCGCGGCGCACGGAAGGGTTGCCGCCTCGGCGTAGGAGAGGTGGTCCGGGACGGGCACGAGGGCGTCCTCGGGGAGGACGGCCAGCTCGGTCAGCATGCCGTCGAGCGAGCCGCCGAGCTGCGGCAGGTACTCCGTTCTCAGCGGGCCGTCGAGCCACCTGGGGAACAGGGCGGCGGTGACGCGGTCGCCCGGCCGCACCCGCCGCACGTCCGGCCCGACGGCGACGACCTCGCCGGCGCCGTCCGAGACCGGGACGACCTCCGGTTTGACCGGCAGGACGTACTGCCCGCGCACCACGAGCAGGTCGCGGAAGCTCAGCGAGGCGGCGTGGACCGCGACCGCCACCTCTCCCCTGCCGGGTCCGCGCGGCTCGTGCCTGCGCACCGCCAGGCCGTCGATGCCGGCGCCGGCCCCGGCGTGGTAGCTGCGCAGCGTCGGCGGGGCGGGCCGAGGGGAGCGCGGTCCCGCGGCGGCTCGGTGAGGCGGTCGTATGTCGGTCATGGTCGGTCGTTCCCCCCGGCTGTCCTGGGTCGGTGTTCGGCGACGACCGTGCCGGTGCCGGC
>NZ_JBHXLV010000314.1:0-4954 GCF_042721685.1 Streptomyces sp. NPDC058459
CCACCCCCGCCCCAAGAGCCCCCTCCCACCATGGGCCCGTACGAGAGGAACCGAATGCGCGTCAGCCGGATCGTCCCGCCGCCGGGCCCGCCGAGGACCCTGGCCCTGGCGCAGCTCACCAACTCCGTGGGAGACGGCGCCTTCTACGTGTGTTCGGTGCTGTACTTCAGCCGGGTCGTCGGGCTGTCCCCGACGCGGATCGGCGCCGCGCTCACCGTGGGCTGGGCGCTCGGTGCCGTCGTCGGGGTGCCGCTCGGCCATCTCGCCGACCGGCGCGGGCCGCGCGGGATCGCCGTCCTGATGTCGCTGGCGACCGGCGCCGCCATCGCCGCCCTCCTCTTCGTACGCACCTACCCGGCGTTCCTGGTGGCGGTGTGTCTGTACACCTGCTGCCAGTGCGGGCTGGCGGCCGCCCGGCAGGCCCTGCTCGCCGGGCTGGTGGAGCCCGCCCGGCGCACCGAGACGCGGGCCTACCTCCAGTCGACCGTCAACGCGGGGCTCGCGCTCGGCGCGGCGCTGGGCGGCATCGCCCTCCAGCTCGACAGCGAGGCCTCCTACCTCACGGCGCTGGCGATGGACGCGGTCACCTTCGTGCCGGCCGCCTGGATACTGGGCCGGCTGCCCGCGCCGGTCCGGCAGCTCCCTCGGGGCGGCCGGCCCGCCGGACGCTCCCTCACCGTGCTCCGGGACCGCCCCTATGCGCTGGTCTCGCTGCTGAACATGGTCATGCTGCTGTACATGCCGCTGCTGAGCGTGGTGCTGCCGCTGTGGATCATGCGGCGGACCGGGGCGCCGGGCTGGACGGTGTCCGCGCTGCTGGTGCTGAACACGCTCAGCGTGGTCCTCTTCCAGGTGCGGCTGGCCGCCCGGGTGACCGGGCTACGCTCCGCCGCGCGCGCCGTACGGCAGGCGGGGCTGGTGCTCCTGCTGGCCTGCCTGTGCTTCGGGGTGTCGGCGGTCGGCACCTCGGCCTGGCTGCCGGTGCTGGTGCTGCTGGTCGCCGCCGGGGTGCAGGTCTTCGGGGAGATGCTGCTCGGCTCCGGCTCCTGGGAGATCGGCTTCGCCCTCGCCCCGGCCGGCAAGCAGGGCCAGTACCAGGGCTTCTACGGCGCAGGTACCGCCGTCGCGCGTCTGATCGGCCCGCTGCTGCTGACCGCGCTCATCCTGTCCTGGGGCACCGGGGGCTGGCTGGTCGTGGGCGCTCTGTTCCTGGGGGCGGGCGTCGCCATGGAGCCCGCGGTGCGCTGGGCGGAGGCACAACGCCCGGCGGAGACACGGGAGTCGGCGCCTGTGCCGGAGTGAACTCCCGGGGACGCGTCGAGCGCCCGCGCGGGCGCGGCCGGCTGCGATCCGGCGGGTACCGGGCGGGCCTCCCCCGGCCGCCCGGCCTCCGCCGAGCCGGCGCCGGGGCGGACCGTCAGCCGGCCGGCGGGCGGAACTCCGGCTGGTCGATGATGCGCAGCCAGCTGCCGTCCGCCTGACGCCGGACCACCTGCGCGCGAGCGCCGGAGCCGTCCCCGGGGGGCGTGGAGGTGAGCGCGATGTCACCGAACACCAGGGTGGGCAGGGGCTCTTCGCGTTCGAACCGCGGCGCGTTGGACAACACCTTCTCCCACAGCCCGCGGATCGCCTCCCGGCCCACGGTGGTGCTGCCCGGCGGGTAGGCCATCACGGCCTCCTCGTCGTACAGCGCGGCGAGGCCGGCGGCGTCACCCGCGTTGGCGCGCTCCACGAAGAGACGGGTGAGGTCTTCCGGCTTCAGGGCCTTCTCGTTCTCGGACACGATCATCCTTTCCTGCGGTCAGGGAATCGACCCGCCGATTTTCCGGCACCGGCAGATCACAAGTCCAATCAATCGTTCGGATCGGCATGATAATTTGAGGTTATGGAGATCAGGCAGCTGAGGTACTTCATCGCGGTGGCACAGGAAGCCAATTTCACCCGGGCGGCTGAGCTGGTGCACATCAGCCAGCCCGGCATCAGCGCGCAGATCCGCCAGCTGGAGAACGACCTCGGGGCCACTCTGATCGACCGCTCGGGCCGCAGCGCCCAGCTCACGGCCGTCGGTGAGGTGGTGCTGGCCCACGCCAAGTCCGTACTGTCCTCGATGGACTCGCTGCGGCAGGCCGTGGACGAGATGAACGGCCTCGTCCGGGGCAAGCTGGTCGTCGGCATGGTCACCGCCTGCACCGTCCAGCCCCTCTTCGACGCCCTGTCCGGCTTCCATCTCGCGCACCCCGGCGTCGAGGTCAGCCTGCTGGAGGACGACTCAGCCAAGCTGGTCGAGTACGTCCGGGAGGGCAGCGTCGACCTGGCGCTGATCGGCGCCGCCCGCAGCGCGCCGGCGGACCTGGACGGCTGGCAGGTGCTCAGCGAGCCGATCGTCGCCGCCGTGCCGCACAGACACCCGCTGGCCGGGAGGGACGGGGTCACCCTCGCCGAACTCAGTGCCTATCCGCTGGTCTGCCTGCCCGAGGGGACCGGTATCCGGGCGACCCTGGACGAGGCGTCCGCCGCGCTCGGGCTGACCCCCACCATCGCCCTCCAGGCCAGCGCGCCCAGCGCGGTGATGAACCTGGCCGAGCGGGGCCTCGGGGTCGCGGTGCTCTCCGGGTCCATGACCGCGCGGCAGGAGGGGCTCAGGACGATCGCCATCACCGACGCCGGCATCCCGGCGGTGCTCGCGCTGGTCTCCGCGCCGACCAAGAGCCCCGCACTGCGCGAACTGCTGCTGCACTGCCGCCAGTCCTTCGGTGGACCGGCCGCAGGCCAGGCCCTGGCCTCGATGAGCGGCGCATAGCCTCGGCAGGAGTTCCGGAGACGGCACGGCGGGCCCGCCGGAAGCCGACGGGCCCGCTTCGCGCGTCCAAAGGCGTCTCAGTCGAAGCGGAGACTGCCCGTCCGGGACCTCTTCAGCTCGAAGAAGTACGGGTAGTCGGCCAGGGCGCGGGCTCCGTCGAAGAAGAAGACGACGCCGTCGATTAGGTGTCGCTGTCGGCGGCAGTACGTCCTCGCCGTGGTGGTGCGCGGCGGTGGCGCAGATCCGGATCAGCGCGAGGGAGTTGTCGACCATCTCGCGGTACCAGTCGGGCAGTTCACGGCCCTCGTTGAGGACGTACAGGCTCGTCAGCCGGAACTTGAGGTCCAGTTGCCGGTGCTCGCGCACCTCCGGTGACCGCAGACACGCCCGCCACCGCGCCGGCCTCCGGCGCCGGTACGGCCACCGCTGTGGACGTGGGCGGTCAGTTCGGCATACTGCTCGCGCAGTCGGCGCCACAGGACCCTACCGGCGCCCCCCTCGGGTGGACCCGTCCATTCTCGGGGGGACGGTCAGACGCGCAGATACGCCGGTGCGCCGGGCGCGGTGGCCTCGGCGAACGTGCCGTCCGTCGCTGGGTGGTCGCGCAGCAGGTCGGCGACGATCTCGGTGGCGAGCCGGTGCCAGGTGGTCAGCCGGCGCAGCATGGCGTGTTCCGCCCCGGTGATCATGACCATCCCGGCGTGGGCGCCGGCCGTACGGGCCCGCAGCACGAACCTCACCGAGTCGTCGGAGCCGGTGATCCGGTCGGCGTCGCCGTGCAGCACCACGAGCCGCTGTCCGCGCAGATGGACGGCGGGTTCGGTGGCGGGCAGCCAGGGCGCGAGGGCGAGGACACCGCGCACGGCGGGGTGGGCGGCGGCCTGGAGGGCGGCGCGGCCGCCCATGGAGTGGCCGACCAGGACGACGGGCACCGGCCCGAACCGCTCACGCAGTTCGGTCAGGGCGCGCTGCACGTCGGCGGCGGCGGCACCGTCGTTCCAGCCGCGCTGCCGGTAGCGCACCTCGCCGAGCAGGATGCCGTCCGGCGGCAGCCCGGTGGCGACGGCGCGCAGGACGGGACGCATGCGCAGCGCGGCCAGATGCCAGGGCCGGCTGACGGAGACGTCGTTCGCCCGGCCGCCGTGCAGCGTGAGCACGGCGGCCACCGGGGACTCGGGGGCGTACCGGACGACCAGGGCGCTCTCGGCGTCCTGTGCTCCCCCGGCACCCCCGTGCCGCGCCGTCTCGTCCGGGCCGTCGCTGTGGACTCTCACGTGGGGCGCCTTCCCTTCGGGCGGTCGTACGGTCGTACGGGACCGTCACGGGGAATCCGTAGCCGCCCGGCGTCCGGTTTGGTCGGACGGACCCGTTCCGCCCGTCGCGACGGGCGGAGGATCGGCAGGTCTGAGAGGGTCGGACCGGGGCACATGTGCTCAGGCAAGTACTTATCGTCGCCGTGACAGAGGTGAATCATGACCAGCCAGCCCAAGGATCTCACCCCCAAGTACACCGTTCCGGGCCTTGAGCGGGAGGCGGCCGGCAAGCTCATCGGGCTGCTCCGCCTTCGTCTGCACGCGCTCAACGACCTGCACCTCACGCTGAAGCATGTGCACTGGAACGTCGTCGGACCGCACTTCATCGCCGTGCACGAGATGATCGACCCGCAGGTCGACCGGGTCCGTGACATGGCCGACGACGTGGCCGAGCGGATCGCCGCCCTCGGTGGTGTCGCGCAGGGCACGCCGGGCACGCTGGTGGCCGAGCGCACCTGGGACGACTACTCCATCGGCCGGGGCGACGCCATCGCGCACCTCGCCGCGCTGGACGTGGTCTACACCGGTGTGATCGAGGACGTGCGAGCGGGGGTCAAGGAGGCCGGCGAGATCGACCCCGCCACCGAGGACCTGCTGATCGAGCAGTTGCGTGACCTGGAGCAGTTCCAGTGGTTCGTGCGGGCGCACCTGGAGAGCTCGCGCGGCACGCTCGCCACCGGTGACGCGCACTCCGAGAAGGAGGCGGCCGCCAAGGGCGCCGAGGTGAGCTGAGCCGACATCACGTGACGCCGCGCGGCCCCCCCCCCGGGGGGCGGCGGCGCGGGGCGTCAGGCGGGTGCGCGGCTGGGGGTGAGGCCCCCCCGGGCCGCGCGGTGCGCCG
>NZ_JBHXLV010000315.1:0-4932 GCF_042721685.1 Streptomyces sp. NPDC058459
CCACGAGGGCCGCACGGCCGGTCCGTCATCACGGTGCCCGGCGCGGCGCCGCTGTCCGGAAGTCAGGCCAGGTCGTGACGGGTGACGTCGGGAACGGTCAGGACGAGGTCGGGGCCGTAGGCGGACGCGGGTGTCTGGAATCCGGGTGTGTGAGTGCCGTCGAGCACCTGCCGCAGCACGACGACAGCTGCGCGGGCCGTGAACTCGTAGGCCTCGGGCCCGTGGAGGACCGCTGCCGCCCGCTGCCCCCTGCTGTTGGTGACCTGGGCCCAGACATGACTGCTCCCCCGGGTCAGGGTGGCATCGTCCGGGCCCGGCGGCAGCCGCCTGACCAGGGCGTTCGTGACGGCACGCCACGGCGCGGAGGTGAAGAGGGCGGGGGCCCTGGAGGCGAGACCCATGAGTGCGCGCACGGGTGCGGGCAGGACGGTGTACGTGTCGATGGTCCGGATGCCGGTGGAACGTGCGGCGGTGAGCAGGTCGGCCCGCCAGGGGTTGGCGGCCGCGGTGACCGGTCCCCCGCCGAAGTCGACCTTCCGGGTGACGGCCGCGGCCCGCTGCGGCCGGTAGACACCTCGGTCCAGGCGGACACCGGTGCGCGGAAGATCGCGGAGCAGGGTCGCGGCGGTGCCTCGGGAGAGGCCGCCCACCGTGTGGAAGGCGATCTCGAGCCGGTCGGCGTCCGGCAGCCGCCCGAGCAGGTGGACGGCGATGCTGTCGGTGGGCACCACGCCGAACCCGGCTCCGGGCAGCAGCATGACACCGGCGGCCCTGGCCTGTTCGTCGTGGCCTGCGGCGAGGCGGAACTCGGGGACCTCGCCGGCCAGGTCGAGGTAGTGGGTACCTGAGCGGAGGCAGGCGTCGATCAGTGGCGGGGCGGTCCGGTCGAAGGGGCCCGCACAGTTGAGGACGACCGTGGCGCCGCCCATGGCGTCGTCCACGGCGGCCCGGTCGTCGAGAGCGAAGGCACGGACGGGCAGCCCCAGATCGCGGCCGGCCTCGGCCAGGGCGGCGGCGTCCCGGCCGGCGAGGACGGGACGCAACCCCGCTTCGACGGCGCGGCGGGCGGTGAGCCGGCCGATGTAGCCGGTGGCGCCGTAGATCAGCGCGGTGGGACTCATAAAAGGTTCCTTCGGGTCTGCATGGCCAGGCCGTCCAGCCGGTCCTGGTGCTTCATCCGGCCGTGCGGTACTGCAACTTGAGGTAGGCGTCGAAGGCTCGGGCGCCCAGCAGGCGGCGGGTGTGGACGAGGGACTTGGCCGCGGGGGTGACGACGTAGCGGGTGCGGGGCCGCCGTGCGGTCGCGGCGTGCCGGATGGCTCCGGCTACGACCTCGGGAGGAGCCGAGAGCAGCTTGGAGCGATAGGACGCGCGCATCTGCCGGGCGTTCGCGTCGGTGAGGGCGGCGTAGGGACCGTCGGAGGTGGACGAGGTCGCCTGCGTCTGTGCGGCGACCTCCTCGAATCCGGTGCGTATCAGCCCGGGTTCGATCAGGCTGACCTTGATGCCGAACGGGGCGCTCTCGTACCGCAGGGCGTCGGTGATCGCCTCGACCGCGTATTTGCTGGCGTGGTAGTAACCGCCGACGGGAAAGACGAGCCGGCCGCCCATCGAGCCGACGTTGATGACGCGGCCCGAGCCGGCGGCCCGCATGGCGGGCAGAGCGAGCTGGGTCAGGCGGGCGAGACCGAAGACGTTGGTCTCGAACTGGCGGCGTACGTCGTCCAGCCGGGTTTCCTCGATGGTGCCGTACTCGCCGTAGCCGGCGTTGTTGACGAGGATGCCGATGTGACCGTGGCGTTGTTCCACGATTTTGACGGCGGCCGTCATGGAGTCCTCGTCCGTGACGTCCAGCGCCAGGGTGTGCGCTCCGGCGGCGGCGAGGTCGGCGATGGCTTCGGGGTCGCGGGCCGTGGCGTAGACGGTGAGGCCCGCTCGGCGACTGAGCAGTTCCACGGTGGCTCGCCCGATGCCGGAGGATGTTCCGGTGATCAGGACGGCGGTGTCGGTCATGAGAGCTGGTCCTTGGCGGAGTCGGCGGCCTGGAGGCCGGAGACGATCAGGGTGACGCCGAGGTGCAGTCGGCGGCGGGGAGTTTCCGGGTCGGTGAGGTCCGCTTCCAGGCCCCGGGTGAGCGCGAGGAGGAGATGCGCGATCTCACCCGCGTCGGTCCGGGGGTGGTCGCGGGACACCGCGTCGGCGAGGAGACCGGTCATCGCCTCGTCGTAGGCGGAGAGAAGGTCCGCGGTGAGACGGGCGTCGATGGCGAGCAGTTCGGCCGCGTGGGCGGGGCTGTCACGCCATACGCCGGCGACCATGTCCAGCTTGCTCTCGAGAGCACCGGCAAGCCGCGCGGGCAGGTCCGTCCGGTCCGTCACCGCCGCCCGGGAGGCGGCGAGCGCGCCGTCGAGCAGGTGTTGCACCAGGCGCCGGAAGACGTCTTCTTTGTTGCGTACGTACTGGTAGACGGCGGGACGTGACATTCCCGCCTCGCGAGCGAGGTCATCCATGGTGGTGCGCCGTACGCCATGCCGGGTGAAGCAGGTGTAGGCAGCACGCAGGATGGTCTCCACCCGATCGGTGTCAGACATACTGACACTCTAATCCCAGAGTGTCAGTATGTCGAGCGATCAGGCGGCTGAACGCGGAGCGTCCTCCCGGCGATCAGCCGGCGTAGGGGCCGCGGACGATGCTCTTGCCGGAGTGGTCCGTCTTGCCGTTGTAGGGCTGTACGGAGACGTCGACGACGGAGTACTCACCCAGGTCGATGTTGTCCGGGACGGGCAGGGTGGCCTTGCCGTCGGGGTCGAGGACGCCCATGGAGACGAGCTTGGTGTGGTCGCTGTTCATCAGCCACACCTCGAAGTAACCCGATGTGGACGGGAGTCCCTTCACATCCACGGTCAGACTGCGGTGGGTCGGCGTGCCGCGCAGGCTGGCGTAGCCCGTGGAGGCGGCGCGCAGGGAGTCGAGCGGCTTTCCGGCGGCGACCGCGGGCGCGCTCCCGTCGCGGGTGGCCCACCAGGTGACCGTACTGCCCGCGGCGGCACCGAGCAGCGCGGCGCACGCGGCCAGGACCACACTGAAACGCGCCCGCCGCCGCACACGCGGCGCAGGTACCGATACCGGTGCCGGTGTCGGTGCCGGTGCCGGTGTCGGTGCCGGTGGATCGGACTCGGCACGGGGCCGCGCGGCGTCCTGCTCGGAGACGATCGTGCGGAGTTCGTCCTCGACCGAGGTCTCCCGGATGTCGGGCTCTTCCTGGAGGGAGAGTTCGGCCGCGATGTCCGCCCACAGCCCGGCAGGGGGCTGGAGCAGGAGGTCCGCGCCGGGTTCCGGCGCCTGGGCGGTCCTGACGACGCGGCGGAAGGAGTCGAGTTCCCGCCGGCAGGTGGGACAGGTCTGAAGATGGAGGCTGTCGTCGGCCGCGGGCAGCTCTCCGAGCGCCATCAAGAGGAGGGTCTCCTCGTCAGCGTGCTTCACTGTCCACCTCCAGTCGATGCTTCAAGCGCATCATCCCGCGCCGTGTATGGCTTTTGACCGTCCCCAGCGGCATACCCGTCCGCTCGGCTATCTGCGCCTGGCTCAAGTCCTCGTAGAACGCCATCCTGAGGACAGTCTGCTGAGGCGCCGGCAATTGGTCGAGCTCGTCCATGACCACGATGTGATCGACGACCGTGTCGGCCGTCCCGGTCCTGTTCGCTCCGTCGTCGGGAACGGCGAACGCCGCGACAGCCCGCTGGTCGCGCTCGTGCCGGGACCGCCGCTCGAGTGCGTCGGCGATCTTCTTGTGCGTGATGCCCACCAGCCACGTCTTGAGCGAACCGCGTTGGAGATCGAAGTTCTTGCGGCCCCGCCAGGCACCGACGAACACCTGCTGCGTCACGTCCTTGGCCTCCTCAGGATCGCCGAGCTTGCGGGAGGCGATCGTGAACAGCAGCGCCCCCCAACGGCGATACGCCTCGTTCAGACACGCCTCGTCCCCTTCGGCGAAGCCGTGGGCGAGCAGGTCGGCGGACAAAGGGATGGTCACCGGCGCCACACTAGCCGCAAGAATCCGGGAGCCGGCCCACAATCCCGTCATCGTCCCACCGCTTCCGCGGTCACGACCAGGTTGTTCTGGTATCCGCCGTCGTCGGCGACATAGGGGCCGGTGCAGGTGATCAGCGTCAGCACCGCCGGGCCTTCCACCCGGAACGCTCCGGTGGCTCCCAGGGCCTTCTTGGCGACCGTCCGGCGGGAGACCACCCGGTAGTCGACGGCGGTGCCGGCCGACCGCGAGACCCGCACCAGGTCGCCGCGCCGGACCTCGTTCAACGCGACCAGCACGCCCAGCCCGCGCCCCTTGGCATCGACATGCCCGACGATCACCGAGGAGCCGGCGGCCTCCCCCGGGGCCGGTGAGAAGCGGTACCAGCCCACCCGCCCGGGATCAGCGGGCACCTCGACCTGTCCCGCCTTCGTCACCCCCACGGCACCGATCGCGGACCGCACCCCCAGCCGGGGAATGGACAGCGCTCGCGGAACGGACGGGGCGGAGGAGGCAGCCGGGAGCGCGCCCTCATCGTGGGCGGCGGACGCGGCAGCGGACGGCAGTGCGCCGGACGGAACCGGTGCCGCCGAACGCGGCGTCAGCTCCGAGGGGGCGCCGGAGCGCGGTGCCGCGCCGAAGTCGGCCGCGCCGACCCGGTTCCCGGACCATGCGACGGCAGCCCAGACCCCCGCCGCCAGCAGGCCCGCGAGCGCGAGCGAAAGCGCCATCCAGGCAGAACGCCTCGACCGGGGCCCGCTCATGAAACACCACCACTTTCTCAGTCGGAACGATCGGGCCACGGGCTGTCCGCCGACGTGCGCGGCGGGGGCGCCGACCGTGGTAGGCGCCCCCGCCGTCTCGTGCCTCCGGGGGGCGCTGTCCGTCACCGAGCGGAACCC
>NZ_JBHXLV010000316.1:0-4908 GCF_042721685.1 Streptomyces sp. NPDC058459
ACGCGTTCGTTCAGGAGGGGGAGGACTTCCTGTTCCGTCGCCGCGAGGGCGGCCATCGCGCCGCCTTGGGGCAGGTGGCCCATGAGGCGTCCGCGGGCGGCGACGAGCTGGGCTGCGTCGTTGAGGGAGAGGACTCCGGCCGCGTGTGCGGCGGCGAACTCTCCGACGGAGTGGCCGATGAGGTGGTCGGGGTGCAGCCCGTGGTGCTCGGTGAGGCGGAAGAGGGCTGTCTGCAGGGCGAACAGGGCGGGCTGGGTGTATTGCGTCCGGTCGATCAGCGACTCCCCGCCGGTCCCGCTGTCCGTGAAGGCGATGTCCTTCAGGGGCCGGTCGAGGTGGGGTTCGAAGGCGGCACAGGCGGCGTCGAACGCCTCTGCGAACACCGGGGAGACCTCGTACAGTTCCCGTCCCCGTCCCGCACGCTGGCTGCCCTGCCCCGTGAAGAGGAAGACGGTGCGGGCGGCCCGGTCGGTGACCGTGCCCCGGACCACCGACGGATGCTCGGTGTCCGCGGCGAGCGCGGCCAGAGCGGCCAGCGCCTCCTCGCGGTCTCCGGCGAGCACCGACGCCCGCTGGGGGAGCGAGGCGCGGCCCGTGGCCAGCGCGCCCGCCACCGCGCCGAGGCCGGCCTCGGGGTGCGCGCTCAGGTGGGCGGCGAGCCGGGCCGCCTGCGCGGCAAGTGCCCGCGGGGTGCGCGCGGAGAGCGGCAGGACCACCGGGGTCCCCGCCGCGTCGGCGGTCTCCTGGTCGCGGCCGAGACCGGGGCCCTGTTCCAGGATGACGTGGGCGTTGGTGCCGCTGATGCCGAACGAGGACACCGCCGCCCGGCGCGGGCGTCCCTCGGCGGTCCAGTCCCTTTCCTCGGTGAGGAGTTCGACCGCCCCGGCCTCCCAGTCGACGTGCGGTGTCGGTGCGTCGACGTGCAGGGTCTTCGGCAGGACGCCGTGGCGCATGGCCTCGATCATCTTGATGATGCCGCCGACGCCGGCCGCGGCCTGGGTGTGCCCGATGTTCGACTTGAGCGAGCCCAGCCACAGCGGCCGGTCCGCCGGCCGGTCCCGCCCGTACGTCGCCAGCAGGGCGTCCGCCTCGATCGGGTCCCCGAGGCGGGTCCCGGTGCCGTGCGCCTCCATGGCGTCGACGTCCGCGCCGGTGAGCCCGGCCGCGGCGAGGGCCTGGCGGATGACCCGCTCCTGCGCGGGACCGTTCGGGGCGGTCAGCCCGTTGCTGGCCCCGTCCTGGTTCACGGCGGTGCCGCGCACCACGGCGAGGACGCGGTGGCCGAGGCGCTCGGCGTCCGAGAGGCGTTCGACGAGGAGGAGCCCGGCGCCCTCGGCCCAGGCGGTGCCGTCGGCCGCCGCCGCGAACGGCTTGCAGCGGCCGTCCGGGGCGAGCCCGCGCTGTCGGCTGAACTCCAGGAACATGCCCGGCGTCGGCATGACCGTGACGCCGCCCGCGAGGGCGAGGTCGCACTCGCCGCTCCGCAGCGCCTGGACGGCGAGGTGGAGGGCGACGAGGGAGGAGGAGCAGGCGGTGTCGACGGTGACCGCCGGACCCTCCAGACCGAAGGCGTACGCGAGGCGGCCCGAGGCCACGCTCGCCGTGCCGCCCGTCAGCAGATAGCCGTCGTACCCCTCGGCGGCCTCGTGCAGCCGGGGCCCGTAGTCCATCCCGGTCGCGCCGACGAACACGCCGGCGCGCGAGCCGCGCAGGCCGTCCGGGGCGATCCCGGCCCGCTCGAAGGTCTCCCATGCGGTCTCCAGGAGCAGTCGCTGCTGGGGATCCATCGCCGCGGCCTCGCGCGGGCTGATGCCGAAGAAGGCGGCGTCGAAATCGCCCGCGCCGCGCAGGAAGCCTCCCTCGCGGGCGTACGTCGTGCCGGGACGTTCGGGGTCGGGGTCGTACAGGCCGGCCAGGTCCCAGCCCCGGTCCGAGGGGAACGGGCCGATCGCGTCCGAGCCCGACGCGACCAGCTCCCACAGCTCCTCCGGGGACTCCACCCCGCCGGGGTAGCGGCACGCCATGCCGACGATCACGACCGGATCGGTCGCACGGTCGGCCGGGGCCGCCGGAGTCGGCGGAGCGACGGGCCGGGGGGCGTCCGAAGCGCGCTCGTGGAGCAGGACGGCGACCGCCTCGGGCGTCGGGTGGTGGTAGATCAGCGCCGACGGCAGCGCGTGGCCGGTCGCGGACTGGAGGCGGTCGCTTAGCTCCACGCCGGAGAGCGAGTCGAAGCCGAGGTCCTTGAACGTACGGGTGGTGTCGACGGACTCGGCGTCGACGTGCCCGAGCACGAACGCGACTTCAGCGCGGACGAGTTCGGTGAGATCGGTGCGGGCGTCCGCGTCCGCGTCGGCGTCGGTGTGTGGGCGGGCCGGCGTGGCGGCCGGCTCCGGGACGACGACGGCCGCCGGGGCCACGTCCTGCGCCACCCCGTCGATCCAGTGCCGCTCCCGCTGGAAGGCGTACGTCGGCAGCGGGACCGCCCGGCCCCCGCGGGCCGCGTGCGGCCCCGCCCAGTCGACCCGCGTGCCCCGGGTGTGGGCGCCGCCGACGGCGGCGAGCAGTGTGGCGGCCTCCGGCCGGCCCCGGCGCAGGGCGGCGAAGAGGGCGCCGTCCGTGGCCGCGAGGGTGCGGAGGGCCGCGCCGGTCAGCACCGGGTCGGGGCCCAGTTCGAGGTAGACGGCGGTACCGGCCTCCCGCAGCGAGCGGACGACGTCGTGGAACCGCACGGCCTGCCGGATGTGCCGGGTCCAGTGGTCGGGGGAGGCCAGCTCGGCGGCGGTCGCCGGGCGGCCCGTGACGTCGGAGACGACCGGGATGCGCGGCGGGTGGAAGGTCAGCCCGGCGGCGACGGCCCGGAACTCCTCCAGGACCGGTTCCATCCGGTGCGAGTGGAAGGCGTGGCTGACCGCGAGGCGGCGGGTGCGGACGCCGAGGGCCGCGAAGTGGGCGGTGATCCGCTCCACCTCGTCCTCGTCGCCGGAGACCACCACCGAGTCGGGCCCGTTGACCGCCGCCAGCGAGACCCGCTCGCCGAGCAGCGGCAGGACGGCCTCCTCCGCGGCCTCGACGGCGGCCATCGCGCCGCCCTCCGGCAGCGCGCCCATCAGCCGGCCGCGCGCCGCGACCAGCGCCGCCGCGTCCTCCAGGGTGAGGACGCCCGCCACGTGGGCGGCGGTCAGGCCGCCGATCGAGTGGCCCGCCACGGCGGACGGGGTGACACCCCACCCCTTCACGAGCCGGAACAGGGCGGTCTCCAGTGCGAACAGCGCGGGCTGCGTGTACTGGGTGCGGTGCAGCAGGGGCTCGTCGTCCGCGAAGACCAGCTCCCGCAGGGGCCGGTCGAGATACGGCGCGAAGGCGGCGTCCACGTCGTCGAAGGCGGCCGCGAACTCCGCGTAGGTCTTGTGCAGTTCGCGTCCCATCATGGCCCGCTGGCTGCCCTGTCCGGTGAACAGGAAGGCCGTGGGCGCGGGGTCCGAGGGTGCCGTCCCGCGGACCACCGACGGGTGGTCGCGGCCCGCCGCGAGGGCGGCCGAGGCTGCGAGGAGCCCGGCGGTGTCGTCGGGGCCCGCCCCGATCACCACCGCCCGCTCGCCGAAGGCGGTCCGCCGCGCCGCCAGCGCGTAGGCCGTGTCGAGCGGCCGGTGGCCGTGCCGCTCCTCATGTCGCACCAGCCGTGCCGCCTGACCGCGCAGCGCCGCCCCGTCCCGCCCGGACAGCGTCCAGACGACCGGACCCCGGCCCGGCTCACCGGCCGGGGCCGAGGGGACGGCCGGCGCCTCGCCCACCACCACGTGGCAGTTGGTGCCGCCCATCCCGAAGGAGCTGACGCCCGCGAGCAGCGGGCGGTCCGGCCGCGGCCAGTCGCCCTGCCGGGTCTGCACCCGCAGGCCCAGCTCGTCCAGCGGGATCGCCGGGTTCGGCTCGCGGAAGTTGAGGCTCGCCGGCAGACGCCGCCGGGAGACCGACAGCGCCGTCTTCAGCAGGCCGACGAGGCCCGCCGCGCCCTCCAGGTGCCCCACGTTCGTCTTCGCGGAGCCGACGAGCAGCGGCCGGTCCTGCGGCCGGCCCGCGCCGAGCGCTGCCCCTAGCGCCGCCGCCTCGATCGGGTCGCCCACCGGCGTTCCCGTACCGTGCAGTTCGACGTACTGGACGGCGGCCGGGTCGCTGCCGGCACGGGCGTGCGCGGCCCGCACCACGGCCTCCTGCGCGGCCCGGTCCGGCACCGTCAGACCGGGTGTGGCGCCGTCGTTGTTGACGGCGCTGCCCAGGATCACGCAGTGCACCCGGTCGCCGTCGGCCACGGCCCTGTCGAGCGGCTTGAGGACGACGGCGACGCCGCCCTCGCCCCGGACGTAGCCGTTGGCGCGGGAGTCGAAGGTGTAGCACCGGCCGTCGGGCGAGAGGGCGCCGAAGCGGGCGCTGTCCGCGCTGCTGCCCGGCGACAGGATGAGGTTCACCCCGCCCACCACGGCCAGGTCGGCGTCGCCGTGGCGCAGCGCCTCGGCGGCCAGGTGGACCGCGACCAGCGACGACGACTGGGCCGAGTCGACCGTCAGACTGGGGCCGGTGAGGCCGAGGACGTACGAGAGCCGGTTCGCCAGGACGCCCCGGGACAGGCCGGTCAGCGAGTGACGGCCGCCGCCCTCCTCACCGCGCAGGTGGCGCAGGGCCGCGTAGTCGTCCCACAGGGCGCTCGCGTACACCGCCGTCCGGGTCCCGGCCAGGCTGCCGGGCACGATCCCGGCCTCCTCCAGGGCCTCCCAGCCCAGCTCCAGCATCAGCCGCTGCTGCGGGTCCATGGCCGCCGCCTCGCGCGGCGCGATCCCGAAGAAGGCGGCGTCGAAGCGGTCCACCTCGTCGAGGAGCGCGGCGCGGCGGGGAGCCGACGCGGACCAGCGG
>NZ_JBHXLV010000317.1:0-4899 GCF_042721685.1 Streptomyces sp. NPDC058459
CTTCCGGCCTTCCCGCGCCGCTCAGTGCGCGCGGCTCGGCGTGCGGGGCTCGGCCGTGCGGGGCTCAGTGCGTGCGGCTCGGCGTGCGCGGGCTCAGTGCCGCCGGGCGAACCTGTGGGTCGTCGCCGCCTCCGCCTCCGCCTTCACCTCGGCCGCGTACCGGTCCACGTACTCCTGGCCCGACAGCCGCAGCACCGCGTACATGATCTCGTCCGTGACGGCCCGCAGGACCGCCTTCTCGTCCTCCATGCCGTCGTAGCGGGAGAACTCCAGCGGCTCGCCGAAGCGGATGGTGACCGGGCGCAGCTTCGGGATCTTCCGGCCGGGCGGCTGCGCCTCGAACGTGCCGATCATGGCGCAGGGCACGACCGGCGCCCCGGCCCGCAGTGCCATCACCGCGACCCCGACCTTCCCCTTGTACAGCCGTCCGTCGTGCGACCGGGTCCCCTCCGGGTAGATCCCGAGCAGCTCGTCCCGGCCCAGCACCTTCAGCCCCTCGCGGACGGCCGCCCGACCGGCCTCCTTCCCGGTGCGGTCCACCGGGATCTGGCCGGCGCTGCGGAAGAAGAACGCCGTCAGCCGGCCCTTGAGCCCCGGCCCGGTGAAGTACTCCGCCTTGGCGAGGAAGGTGATCCGGCGCTTCAGTACGGCGGGCATCAGGAAGTGGTCGGAGAACGACAGGTGGTTACCGGCGATGATCGCCCCGCCCGACTCGGGCACATGGTCCAGCCCCTCGATCCGGGGCCTGAAGAACAGCCTCAGCACCGGGCCCAGCAGCACGTACTTCAGCAAGTGGTAGAACACGGCTCCCCCTCGCTCGCAGCGGCATGTGCAGTCACCTGTTACCGCCCGCGCCGGGGCTCATGCTCGTCGCGCGGCGAATTCGCGGACGTGGCTCCGCCCCGAGCGCTGCACCTGGTGCATCCACGCCGGGCGAACCGGGCGAAACAGTGGCAGATTCGCCAGGAGATGGCAGAAGAGCGAACAGGAGGGCCCGTCCATGTTGACGGTCGACCTGGCCAGGTACCCCTTGCTCCTGGCCGCCGCGGAGCCGGACCAGTTGCTGCCCGCCAGGGAACAGATGGCCTTCACCCTGGGATTCCACATCATCCTGGTGCCCTTCGGGGTGGCGCTGACCTCCCTGATGCTCATCGCCAACCACCGGGGCCTGCGCAAGGGTGACGAGGCCGCGCTGCTGCTGGCCCGGCGCTGGTCCAAGGTGGCCGCCCTGCTGTTCGCGGTCGGCGCCATCACCGGAACCGTCCTCTCCTTCGAGCTGGGCCTGCTGTGGCCGGGCCTGATGGGGAAGTACGGCGCCGCCTTCGGCTTCCCCTTCGCCATCGAGGGGCTGTTCTTCTTCCTCGAAGCGATCTTCGTGGCCATCTACATCTACGGCTGGGACCGGATGCCCCCCTGGGCCCACTTCTGGTCGGGTGTCCCGGTGGCGCTGGCCAGCATCGGGGGAGCGGGCGCCGTCATCGCCGCCAACAGCTGGATGAACCAGCCCGGCGGCATCACCCTGCGCAACGGCCGGTTGGTCGACGTCCGGCCCGGCGAGGTCTTCTTCAACAACGCCTTCTGGCTCCAGTTCTGGCACATGCTGCTGGCCGCCTACATCGTGGCCGGGTTCTGTGTGGCGAGCGTCTACGCGGTGGGCATGATCAGAGGGCGGCGGGGCCACTACCAGAAGCTCGGCTTCCTCATCAGCTTCGTCACCGCCGCCGTCGCACTGCCGGTGCAGATCTTCGTCGGCGACACCATCGCCCGGCAGGTCTACGACTCGGAGCCCGCCAAGTTCGCGGCCATCGAGATGCTGCCCGTCACCGGCACCCATGTGCCCGAGACCCTCGGCGGTGTGTTCATCGACGGCGAGGTCCGCTACGGCGTCCAGGTGCCGTGGGCCGCCTCCCTCCTCGCCGGGTTCAGACCCTCGACCCGCATCCAGGGACTCGCCGCCGTCCCCGCCGACGTCAGACCCACCACCGCACAGGTCAACATCGTGCACTGGGCGTTCGACATCATGGTCGGCACCTCCATGCTGATGCTCGCCGTGGCCGCCTGGTTCGTCTGGCTGTGGTGGAAGCGCCGGAACACCCTCCAGACCAACCGCTGGTTCCTGGGCGCCGCCTCCCTGTGCGGGGTCGTCTCCCTCCTGAGTCTGGAGGCCGGCTGGGTGACCACCGAGGTCGGCCGGCAGCCGTGGATCGTCGTCGGGCTGCTGCGCACCAGAGACGCGGTGACCACCCAGGGCAACCTCTGGCCCACCTTCGCGGGGGTGGTGGTGCTCTACACGGCGGTCGGTGCGGGTGCCGGCTGGGTCCTGCTGTCGATGAAGCGACGCTGGCAGAAGCAGGGCGACGAGAACGTCCACGTGCCCTACGGCCCCGACGCCACGCTCGGCTCCCGGCTCGAGCGCGCCGAAGAGCCCGACCGCTCCGAGGGAAAGGTGCTGTGAATGGCCGGGCTGGTCGCGGCCTTCCTCTTCATCGGCGTCGTCGCCTACGCGGTGCTCGGCGGGGCCGACTTCGGCGCGGGCTTCTGGGACCTGATCGCGGGCGGTGCCAAGCGCGGCCGCGAGCCTCGGCATCTGATCGACGCCTCCCTCGCCCCGGTCTGGGAGGCCAACCACACCTGGCTGATCTACTGCCTCGTCGTCCTGTGGAGCGGCTTCCCCGGGGCCTTCGCCGCCATCACCACCACGCTGTACATCCCGCTGATCCTCGCCCTGCTCGGCATCGTGCTGCGCGGCGCCGGCTTCGCCTTCCGCAAGGCCACCGTCCGCACCGAGGAGCAACGGCTGTACGGCGCCGCGTTCGCCCTGTCCTCCGTGCTGACGCCGTACTGCTTCGGCGCCGTCGCGGGCGGCCTCGCCTCCGGCCGCGTGCCCACGGCGGGCAACGGCGACGCCGTGTCGAGCTGGGTCAACCCCACCAGCGTCCTCGGCGGCGTCCTCGCGGTCCTGGCCTGCTCCTACCTCGCCGCCACCTATCTGACCGTGGAGGCCCTGCACCGCGACGACCGGAAGCTGTACCGGTACTACCGTGACCGGGCGATGGCCGCCGGAGCGGTGACCGGCGCGGTCACCCTCGCCGGCATCTTCGTCCTCCACGCCGACTCGCCGCGCCTCTTCGACCGTCTCAGCGGACCGGCGCTGCCCCTCGTGGTCCTCGCGGCCGTCGGCGGCCTGGTCGGGCTGGCCCTGCTGTGGACCAGGCAGAAGACCGGGACCCGGGTGGCGGCGGCGGGCGCGGTCGCGCTGGTGGTGCTCGGCTGGGGTGTGGCCCAGACGCCGTACCTCCTGGGCACGCACCTCTCCGTCGACGAGGCCGCCGCACCGGACGCCACCCTGGACGTCGTCGTGGGCGTCGCCGTCGTCGCCGGCGTGCTCATCGTGCCGTCCCTGGTCCTCCTGTTCCGGCTCAGCGGGCGAGGCAGCGTGGGGGTGGACGAACATCCCTTTCGGGACGCTGTGACGCGAGCGGACCGGAACACCGGTACGGAAGGACGCCAGGCCGTACCCGCCGGGGGCCACCGCGACGCCGGTACGGGCCGTGTCGCCACCGCGACGACGGGCGCCGGCCTGGCTCCCGGCGTACCGCTCGACCCGACCGCACTCCCGCCCGAGCCCCGCCCCCGCTGGCTGCCCTACGCGCTCTGCGCCGGGGCGGTGGCCGCGTCCGCGGTCGCGGGAGCCCGCGCGGTACGGCGTACGCGGGAGCGGGCGCGGCACGGCCGGACGCCCGCGGAGCCCGCTGACTGAACCCCCTCACGGACCGGCGAGCCCGCCGGAGTGACCATGTGGGCTGCTCGTAGGATGACCCGCATGCCCGGCCCCGCGTACCAGCGCACCCCGCGGACGCCCCTGCGGCGCGCGCCCGGACTGCTGGTGCTCGCGGTGCTGGCCGGGCTGCTCGGGATGCACGCGCTGCCGCCGGCCGGCGGCACCGGGCACCCGGGACACGCGGACACCGTCCACGCGGGTGTCGTCATCGACGCGCCCGGCGACTGCCCCGACGGCCACTGCGGCGGCCACCAGTTGCACCACGCCGACCCGACCTGCGCGTCCGGCGCCGTGGGCGGCGGCCCCGAGTTGCCGGAGCCGGTCGCGGGACCGGTCCGCGCGCCCGGCCCGTGCGGCGGCCTGCGCACCCTGGCCGCCACCGCGCCGGACAGCGCCCGCGCACCGCCCTCACTAGCCGAACTCCAACTCCTGCGGATCTAGAGGCACCCACGGCCGCGCGCCCTTTGAAGCGTGGCCGCCCCAGGTGTGCCCGAAGGCCCGTCCATCAGCAGGAGTTCCCGCATGACCACCGCAAACCCGATCCGCCGTGCCGCACTCGGCGCCGCCACCGCCTGCGCCGCCGTCCTCCTCGCCGCCTGCGGCGGCGGCGAGCACACCGGCGCCCACGGGGCCCCGGCCGCCCCGGCCACGGCCGACACCCACAACGCCCAGGACGTCACCTTCGCGCAGGGCATGATCCCGCACCACCAGCAGGCCCTGGAGATGGCCCGGCTGGCCCCCCGGCACGCCGCCTCCGCACGGGTGAAGGCGCTCGCCGCCCGGATCGAGCAGGCGCAGGACCCGGAGATCCGCACCATGACCGGCTGGCTGAAGTCGTGGGGCGAGGAGCCCCAGATGGCCGGCATGGACCACTCGCGGCACGGCGGTGACGCGGGCATGTCCGGGATGATGAGTGCCGAGGACATGACGTCCCTGGAGAAGAGCACCGGCGCGGACTTCGACCGGAAGTTCCTGACCCTGATGACCGCCCACCACCAGGGCGCCGTGGAGATGGCCGGCACGGAGCAGGCCGAGGGCCGCGACGGCCGCGCCATCAGGATGGCGGACCAGGTGATCACCGCGCAGAGCGCCGAGATCAAGGAGATGGAGGGCCTGCT
>NZ_JBHXLV010000318.1:0-4899 GCF_042721685.1 Streptomyces sp. NPDC058459
GGGGCGTGACGGCCCCCGCGCCCCTGTGGCGTCAGCGGATGGGGACGCCGGCCAGGGTGCGGGCGATCACCAGCCGCTGGATCTCGCTGGTGCCTTCGAAGATCGTGTAGATGGCCGCGTCCCGGTGCATCCGCTCCACCGGATACTCCCGGGTGTAGCCGTTGCCGCCGAGGATCTGGATCGCCTGCCCGGTGACCTTCTTGGCCGTCTCGCTGGCGAACAGCTTGGACATCGACCCCTCGGCCGCGGTGAACGGTTTGCCGTTGACCGCCATCCAGGACGCACGCCACACCAGCAGCCGGGCCGCGTCGATGGAGGTGCGCATGTCGGCGAGCTGGAAGGCCACGCCCTGGTTGTCGACGATGGGGCGCCCGAACTGCTCACGCGTGGTGGCGTAGTCGAGCGCGACCTCGTAGGCGGCGCGGGCGGTGCCGACCGCCATGGCCCCCACGGCGGGCCGGGACGCCTCGAAGGTGGCCATCGCCGCGTTCTTCACCCGCTCACCGCCGGCACGAGCCCGCTCCCGGGCCCGCGTCAGCCGCTCGTCCAGCTTCTCCTTGCCGCCGAGCAGGCAGGAACCTGGCACCCGGACGTTCTCCAGGACGACCTCGGCGGTGTGCGAGGCGCGGATGCCGTGCTTCTTGAACTTCTGGCCCTGGCTGAGACCGGGCGTGCCCGGCGGGACGATGAAGGAGGCGTGGCCCTTGGAGCCCAGCTCCGGGTCGACCACGGCGACGACGACATGGACGTCGGCGATGCCGCCGTTGGTCGCCCAGGTCTTGGTGCCGTTCAGCATCCACTCGTCCCTGGCCTCGTCGTACACCGCGCGGGTGCGCAGGGAGGCCACGTCGGAGCCGGCGTCGGGCTCGGAGGAGCAGAAGGCGGCGACCTTGACGTCGTTCACATCGCCGTACATCTGCGGAATCCAGGTGCCGATCTGCTCCTCGGTGCCGTTGGCGAGGACGCCCACGGCCGCGAGGCCGGTGCCGACGATGGAGAGGGCGATGCCGGCGTCCCCCCAGAACAGCTCCTCCATGACCATGGGTACGCCGAGACCGGTGGGGTCGAAGTACTGCTGGGCGTAGAAGTCGAGGGAGTAGACGCCGATCTTCGCGGCCTCCTGGATGACCGGCCAGGGAGTCTCCTCACGCTCGTCCCATTCGGCGGCCGCGGGCCGGATCACCTCGGCGGCGAAGCCGTGCAGCCAGTCCCGGACCTCCTTCTGTTCGTCGTTGAGCTCCATGGTGAACTCGGCCATGTCCCCTCCTGCTGCGCACGTGCGGTGTTCCTGGCGGTCTCTGTTACCAGCGGTTCGGTTACTAGCGGTAACCAGAGTGTGTTACCGACCGGTAGACGAAGTCAATTCCGGATGAAGCCTCGGCGGCCGTTCGATGCCGGGGGCGCGGCGGGTGTTAGTTTGCGCAGGCGTCACCGAATCAGCACGGGTGGGGAGACCACATGGACACCACACAGCGGACCGATCAGCAGCGGTCCGCCGACCGACGACGGCGGGAGCTGCTGGAGGCCGCCGACCGGGTGGTGCTGCGCGACGGCCCGCAGGCGTCGATGAACGCCATCGCCGCGGAGGCGGGCATCACCAAGCCGATCCTCTACCGCCACTTCGGCGACAAGGGCGGCCTCTACGCGGCCCTCGCCATGCGGCACACCGACGCCCTGCTCGACTCGCTGCGCGCCGCGCTGGACGCGCCCGCCGAACGCCGTGAGCGGGTGGAGTCCACGCTCGACACCTACCTCGCCGCCATCGAGGCCCGGCCGCAGGTGTACCGGTTCCTGATGCACCCCTCCGAGGGCGGCCAGGGCGCCGACCAGGGCTTCGACGTCGGCAAGCACAGCGCCCCGCTGCTGCGCCGGATGGGCGAGGACCTGGCCCAGGTCATCGAGGAGCGGGTGGATCTCGGGCCGGGCAGCCAGCGGCTGGCCCGGGTGTGGGGGCACGGGATAGTCGGCATGATGCACGCCGCCGGGGACTGGTGGCTGGGCGAGCGCCCCTGCTCGCGGGCCGAACTGGTGCGCTCGCTGGCCGACTTGCTGTGGGGCCGGCTCGCGGCCGCCGGTGACCGCGCGGGCGGTCCGGGCTTCTGACCCGCCCCGGCGGGCCTCACGCGTGCCAGGACGCCTTCCGCACCTGCCGGTCCAGCTTGCGCCGGCGGCGGCCCGTCACCCGGTCGGCGTAGACCGTGCCGGCCAGGTGGTCGCACTCGTGCTGGAGGCAGCGGGCGAAGAACCCGGTGCCGTCGACGGTGACCGGCTCCCCCGTCATCGTGACGCCCTCGACCACCGCGTGGTCGTACCGCTCCGTGCCCGCCTCCAGGCCCGGCAGCGACAGGCAGCCCTCGGGGCCCAGGAACTCCGGGCCGTCTGCGGTCACCAGCCGGGGGTTGACCACATGGCCGAGATGGCGCACCTCGTCGTCGTCCGGGCAGTCGTACACGAACACCCGCCGTTCCACGCCGATCTGGTTGGCGGCCAGGCCCACGCCCTCGTTGGCGTACATGGTGGCGAACAAGTCCGCCACGAGCGCGGGGAGTTCCGGACCGAACTCGGTGACATCCCGGCAGGGTGCGTGCAGCACGGGGTCGCCGAGGAGGGTGAGAGGCCGGACGCGCCCGTGGGCACCCGGTATCGAGCGGTGTCGCATGGCGGCAAGGGTACGGTTCGTTCGGCCCGCGCCGAGCGCGCGAGGGCGGGCCGGGCGGACCGGGATTCGGGTGTGTGAACGGTTCTCGATAGGCTGAGGCCCCCACCACGCTGCCGGATGGCCCCAGGCGCGGCGCGTACGCAAGGAGGATCGAGGACTGATGGCAGGCAACTCGGACCCGCTCTCGCCGCGGGCCAAGCTGGCCGTGACCGCGGGCAAGGCGGTCGCGGCGGCATCGCGCGCCGCGGGGCGCGGCAGCGGGTCGGTGATCGGCGGAAAGGTCGCCCTGCGGCTCGACCCCGACCTGCTCGCCCGGCTCGCCACCCACCTGGACGTGGTCCTGGTGTCGGCGACCAACGGCAAGACCACCACCACCCGGCTGATCGCGGAGGCCCTGCGCGCCGCCGGACCGGTCGTGTCCAACGCGCTCGGTGCCAACATGCCGGCCGGTATCACCTCCGCGCTCGCGGGCGGCTCGGACGCCAAGTTCGGTGTCATCGAGGTCGACGAGAAGTACCTGGCCGGTGTGGCACGTGACACCAGCCCGAAGTGCATCGCGCTGCTGAACCTCTCCCGCGACCAGCTGGACCGCGCGGCCGAGACCCGGATGCTCGCGGAGAACTGGCGCGAGGGCCTGTCCGGCTCCAAGGCCGTCGTCGTCGCCAACTGCGACGACCCGCTGGTGGTGTGGGCGGCCTCGTCCTCCCCGAACGTGGTGTGGGTAGCCGCCGGCCAGATGTGGAAGGACGACGCCTGGTCCTGCCCGTCCTGCGGCGGTGTGATGCAGCGCCCCGGCGACGACTGGTTCTGCGGCGAGTGCGGCTTCCGTCGTCCCACGCCGTCCTGGGCGCTCTCCGGCGACCACGTCCTCGACCCGCACGGCTCGGCCTGGCCGATCCACCTCCAGCTGCCCGGCCGCGCCAACAAGGCGAACGCCGCCAGCTCGGCCGCCGTCGCCGCAGTGTTCGGGGTGCCGCCGCAGGTGGCGCTGGAGCGCATGTACCAGGTGCAGGCGGTCGCCGGACGCTATGACGTGGTCCAGTTCCAGAATCGCGACCTGCGTCTGCTGCTGGCGAAGAACCCGGCCGGCTGGCTGGAGACCTTCTCCCTGATCGACCCGCCGCCCACCCCGGTGATCCTCTCCGTGAACGCGCGCGGGGCGGACGGCACCGACACCTCCTGGCTGTGGGACGTGGACTACACCCGGCTCACCGGCCACCCGATCTTCGTCATCGGTGACCGCAAGCTGGACCTCGCCGTCCGTCTGGAAGTGGCGAACCAGCACTTCCAGGTGTGCGAGAGCCTCGACGAGGCCGTAGCGGCGGCCCCGCCGGGCCGTATCGAGGTCATCGCCAACTACACCGCGTTCCAGGACCTGCGCCGCCGCGTCGGCAACTGAGCCAGAAGGGCGACTACCTCCCCATGAGCGACAACCAACTGCGGCTGGTGTGGATCTATCCCGACCTGCTGAGCACCTACGGCGACCAGGGCAACGCCCTCGTCGTGGAGCGCCGGGCGCGCCGGCGCGGTCTGGACGTGGCCCGTCTCGACGTGCGCAGCGACCAGCCGATCCCGACCTCGGGTGACATCTACCTGATCGGCGGCGGTGAGGACCGCCCGCAGCGGCTGGCGGCCGAGCGGCTGCGCCGCGACGGGCAGCTCCAGCGCGCGGTGCAGAACGGCGCGATCGTGTTCTCCGTGTGCGCCGGCTACCAGATCCTCGGCCACGAGTTCATCAACGACCTCGGCCAGCGCGAGCCGGGCCTCGGCCTGCTGGACGTGACGTCGACGCGCGGCGAGGGCGCCCGGTGCGTGGGCGACGTGCTCGGCGACATCGACCCGCGCCTCGGCCTGCCGCCGCTGACCGGGTTCGAGAACCACCAGGGCGTCACCCATCTGGGCCCGACCGCCCGTCCTTTCGCCCAGGTCACCCTGGGCCGGGGCAACGGCACCGGGGACGGCACGGAGGGCGCGTACAACGGGACCGTGTTCGGTACGTACATGCACGGCCCCGTGCTGGCCCGTAACCCGCTGATCGCGGACCTGCTGCTGAAGCTGGCGCTGGACGTCAACGCGCTGCCGCCGATCGACGACCGCTGGTACGAGGCGCTGCGCGAAGAGCGCATCGCGGCGGCCCAGCAGCCTGCCTGACCGGCGCGCGGTACCCCGTAGCGGTAACCACATATCGGCAACCCCATATCGGTACACCCGTCAGGCGGGCCCGTGAGTCATCGCGGGCC
>NZ_JBHXLV010000319.1:0-4777 GCF_042721685.1 Streptomyces sp. NPDC058459
GGGCTGCGCCCGTGTGCCCTCCGTCGCACCCTTATGCAACTAGTTGCAAAAAGGTGGGCGGTTGCTCTACAACAAGAAGCGACCGCACCCCCACGGAGGGCCCGATGAGCCGTTACCCGCACCTGATGTCCCCGCTCGACCTGGGATTCACCACCCTGCCCAACCGCGTCCTGATGGGCTCCATGCACGTGGGGCTGGAGGAGGCCGAGCGCGGCTTCGAGCGGATGGCGGCCTTCTACGCGGCCCGCGCACGCGGCGGAGTCGGCCTCATCGTCACCGGCGGTATCGCCCCCAACGACGAGGGGCGCCCCTACGAGGGCGGCGCCAAGCTCACCACCGAGGCCGAGGCGGAGGAGCACCGCGTCGTCACCGACGCCGTCCACCGCGAGGGCGGCCGGATCGCCCTCCAGATCCTGCACTTCGGCCGCTACGCCTACCACCGCGACCTGGTGGCCCCGAGCCCGCTCCAGGCCCCGATCAGCCCCCACGTCCCGCGTGAGCTGACCGACGCCGGCATCGAGCGGACCATCGAGGACTACGTCCGCACCGCCCGCCTCGCCCGGCAGGCCGGCTACGACGGTGTCGAGATCATGGGCTCCGAGGGCTACCTCATCAACGAGTTCATCGCCGCCGGCACCAACCACCGCACCGACCGCTGGGGCGGCTCGTACGAGAACCGGACGCGGTTCCCCGTCGAGATCGTCCGGCGCGTCCGCGAGGCCGTCGGCGAGGACTTCATCATCGTCTACCGCCTCTCGATGCTGGACCTGGTCCCCGGCGGCTCCTCCCTGCCCGAGGTCGTCACCCTCGCCAAGGCGGTCGAGGCGGCCGGCGCGACCATCATCAACACCGGGATCGGCTGGCACGAAGCCCGTATCCCCACCATCGCCACCTCCGTACCGCGTGGCGCCTACACCTGGGTCACCAAGAAGCTCATGGGCGAGGTGTCCGTGCCCCTGGTGACCACGAACCGGATCAACACCCCGGATCTCGCCGAGGAGTTGCTCGCCGACGGTCGCGCCGACATGGTGTCCGTGGCCCGCCCGATGCTCGCCGACCCCGACTTCGTCGCCAAGGCCGCCGCGGGCACCCCCGAGGCCATCAACACCTGCATCGGCTGCAACCAGGCGTGCCTGGACCACACCTTCGGCGGCAAGATCACCTCCTGCCTGGTCAACCCCCGCGCCTGTCATGAGACCGAGCTGGTGCTCACCCCGACCCGGCTGCGCAAGCGCGTAGCCGTCGTAGGCGCCGGACCCGCGGGCCTGGCCTGCGCGGTCTCCGCCGCCGAACGCGGCCACCAGGTCACCCTGTTCGACGCCGCGCACGAGATCGGCGGTCAGCTCAACGTGGCCCGCAAGGTCCCCGGCAAGCAGGAGTTCGACGAGACCCTGCGCTACTTCCGCCACCAGCTCGACGCCCACGGTGTCGACGTACGCCTCGGCGCCTGGATCACCTCCGGTGACCTCACCGAGTACGACGAGGTCGTCGTCGCCACCGGCGTCACTCCCCGCACCCCCGACATCCCCGGCATCGACCACCCGCGCGTCGTCGGCTACCTCGACGTGCTCCGCGACGGCGCCCCCGTCGGAGACCGCGTCGCCGTGCTGGGGGCGGGCGGTATCGGCTTCGACGTCGCCGAGTTCCTCACCGACGCCGGCGACAAGGCGCACGAGGACCCCGAGACCTGGTTCCGCGCCTGGGGCGTCGACACCGACTACGCGGCTCCCGGCGGCCTCGCCGCGCCCAGCCGCCCCGCGTCCCCGCGCACCGTCCACCTGCTCCAGCGCAAGGCGACCAAGGTCGGCGCCGGACTCGGCAAGACCACCGGCTGGATCCACCGCGCCGAGCTGAAGCACCGGGGTGTCACGATGGTCCCCGGCGTGCGCTACGACCGGATCGACGACGCCGGGCTGCACATCACCGTCGGCGAGGAGAGTCACGTCCTCGACGTCGACACCGTCGTCCTGTGCACCGGCCAGGAACCGCGCCGCGACCTGTACGAGCAGCTGATCGCGGCCGGACACCGCGCACACCTGATCGGCGGCGCCGACGTGGCGGCCGAACTCGACGCCAAGCGGGCCATCAAGCAGGGCACCGAGCTGGCGGCGGCGCTGTAGGGGGACACCCCCTGTGGACCGCGTCCCTAGGATGAGCCCATGTCACTCCCGCACGCCATCCTCACCGCCCTGCTGGAGAAGCCGTCCTCGGGTCTGGAACTGACCCGGCGGTTCGACAAGTCGATCGCCTACTTCTGGCCGTCGACCCACCAGCAGATCTACCGCGAGCTGGGGAAACTGGAAGCCGAGGGGTTCATCCGCGCCCTGCCGTCCGCGCAGCCGGCCCGCGGGCAGAAGAAGAGTTACGAGGTTCTGCCCGCGGGCCGCGACGAGCTGGCCCGCTGGACCGCCGCGCCCCAGGACCCCAGGCCGCTGCGGGACGCGATGCTGCTCCGGCTGCGGGCGGCGGCGGTGGTCGGCACGGCCGGCCTCACGGCCGACATGCGGCGTCATCTGGAGCTGCACGAGAGCCGGCTGGGCGTCTACCAGGAGATCGAGAAGCGCGACTTCCCGCCCGGCCGGGACACCCCGCAGGACCGGCTGCGCCATCTGGTCCTGCGGGCGGGGATCGACCTGGAGACCTTCTGGGCCCAGTGGCTCACCGAGGCGCTGAAGGAGTTCCCCGAACTCGATCCGGACGCGCCGGAGCGGTGACCCCGGCTCGTGGCTCAGTACCGCCGGTGCGACTTCGGCCTGCGCCGCAGGAACCAGGCACCCGCGATGACCGCCGAACCCACCAGCGCCGCGCCCGCCCCCATCGTGAGCGTGCCGACATCACGGACCGAACCGCCCAGGCCGCCCGCCACACCCCGCGGCGGCGGGAGAGCATCCGCACGGGTCGGGGTGGCGCCACGGGTGGGAGTGGCCGCACGGGTCGGAGTGGCGGCACGAGTGGGAGTGGCGGCGCGGGTCGGAGTAGCGGCGCGGGTCGGAGTGCCGGCGGCCGACACGACGACGGTCTGGCTCCCCGCCGAGACGCCGTTGGAGCACCGCACCGTCACCGTGTACGTCCCCGCCGCCACCCCGAACCAGGCGGCCGACTGACTGACCGTCGTACCGGACAGGGCGGCCTGCTGCCCCTGGGCGGAGCTCGTCTGCACGCCCGCCTGCAGGTATGCGGTGCCCCAGCTGCCGTTGTTCAGGACGCAGGCGCTGGTCACCACCGAGACGGTGGTGCCCGAGGCGGTGACGGAGATCCCCTCCTGGGCCGAGGACGGCCCTGCGAACGTTATCGGCAGCACGACGGCGGCCAGGGGAACGGCGGAACGTGAGAGAAGTCGGGAGTAGCGCATGGGCTCGCCTCCGGCGGCACGGTGGCGGTACGTCCCGTGCGCCGCCTGGGGTCGGGAAACATCCGTGCTGCCCCAGAAGCAGCCAACGCCGCCCCGCACGGCGCCGCACGCGCAGGGCGTCCGCACAGGTGACGCGTTGCGCCGTCCGGGCGGCCGCTCCGGTCAGCGGCCCGTCGTAACGGTGCGCTCCGTGGAGAAGCCGCCCCAGGTGCCGTCCGGCAGCCTGGCCCGCAGCCGCACCCGGTGGACCTGCCCGGCCTCGCGCCCGGCGTACAGGCTGTGGTGCGCACGGCCGCGCGGTGGGGTGCCGCCCCACACCAACGAGCTGTCCGTGCCCTCGTCCAGCCGGATCTGGTACTCGGTGATCACCCCGTCCACCCGGGGCGGTTCCCAGGCGAGTTCCAGGTAGTACGACCCGGCTTCGTGACGCGAGGTCACCTCGAACCCGGTCGGCGCGGTGCCCCGGCGGTCGTCCGTGCCCGGTGTGGTGAGCCGGACCGGGGTGCTCGCGGGGGAGAGGTTGCCCGCCGCGTCCTGGGCCCGGACGGTGAACGTGTAGCCGGTGCCGGGGCGCAGTCCCGTGACCACGGTCGCGGTCTGGCCGCCGCCCACGCCGTGGATCTTCACCCCGCCCTGCTGGACGGCGTACGACCGCACACCCCGGTCGTCGTGCGCGGCCGTCCAGGACAGCTGGACCGCGCGGCCGTCCACCACCCGGCCGGTCACCCCGCCGGGGCGGCTCGGCGCCACCTGGTCCGCCGCCGCATACGCGGGTGTCCGGGCCCGCGCCTCACGGCTCGGCGGTCCCAGCCGCCCGTCCGCGCTCCGGGCCCGCACGGTGAAGACGTACCGGGTGGCTGGCCTGAGCCTGGTGACATCCACCATGTGCTGTGCGGCCGGTACTTCACCGACTTTCGTGGGGCCGCGATATACCTCGTAGGTACGGACGCCGGACCCGGCCGCGTTCCACATCACATGGACGCTGGTGGCGCTGCCCGCGTCGGCGGTGACGCCGGCCGGGGCGCCGGGGGCCGGGCCTTCGCCGGACCCGCCGCCTGCCGTGCCGCAGGAGACGGCCAGCAGGAGGGCCGCGCAGACCGACACCCGGCGGCCGGGGCGGAGGGGGACTCGTCGCACGGCGCTGCCTCCCATAGGCCCGCATCACGGCAAAGGTCCGGACCAATATGGCGTCTGTGGGGGGACCCCGGCAAGGGGGCCGTGCTGGTGGGTGCGGCCGGGCATTACGTATGCTGTGGTTTCCCTGAGGTGTGAACTGCCCTGACATGGGGGTGAGTTCATGCCTGTGGCGCGGAAACGCTGTCGTCGCCGAACCCGCGCCGACGCGGGCGCCCGTCGCCGCCGTCACCACGGCCGCCACCGCGCCCTCGCCCACCGGGGCGTCCACCAGGCGCTGGCTCTTCTCCA
>NZ_JBHXLV010000320.1:0-4744 GCF_042721685.1 Streptomyces sp. NPDC058459
GCCTCGTCCTCCCCGGCGCGGCGACTCCCGGACCCGGGCCGGGGTTCCCGCCGGCCCCGGGCTTCGCCCAGGCTGCCATTGGAGCATCCGCATGCCGCCCACGATCACTGCCATCAGTCCCACACAGGGGCCCACGACCGGGGGTACGACCGTCACCCTCACCGGCACGGGGATGGCCGGGGCCACCGCCGTACGCTTCGGCAGCACCAACGCCACTTCCTTCATCGTCAATTCGGCCACCCAGATCACCGCTGTGAGCCCTCCTCACGCGGCGGGGGCGGCGGCGGTGACGGTCGTTCATCCGACCGGGAACAGCAACTCGGTGACGTTCACCTACGTCGCGGCACAGGTGCCCCAGGTGACGGGTGTGTCGCCCGTCAACGGCCCGACAGCGGGCGGCACCGGTGTCATCCTGACGGGGACCGGCTTCACCGGGGCGACGGCGGTCACCTTCGCCGGGGTTCCGGCGACGACGTTCCTGGTGAACTCGGCCACCCAGATCACCGCCGTCACACCCCCGGGAACCCCCGGAGCCGCAGAGGTGAAGGTCACCACCCCAGGAGGCACCAGCGCCCCGGACGCGTTCTTCTTCTACGCCGCCCCGCCCACGCTCCAGAGCGGCAACCCCGTCCAGGGCCCCACGGCCGGCGGCACCGTGGTCACGCTGAACGGAAGCGACCTGCTCAACACCAGCGCCGTCCTCTTCGGCCCCGCCAACGCCACCTCGTTCACCGTGGTGTCGGCGACGCAGATCACGGCCTCGGCCCCTCCCGGGACGGGCAGCGTGCCGATCACGGTGATCACACCGGGCGGTACGAGCAACCCCCTGGCCTTCTCCTATGTCGCCCCGCCCACGCTGACAGCGCTGGTACCCGGCAGCGGTCCGGCAGCCGCGGGCACCGTGGTGACCCTCACCGGCTCGAACCTGGCCACCGCATCGGCCGTCACCTTCGGAGGTTCGGCCGTCCCGTTCACCGTGGTGTCGGACACGAAGGTCACCGCCGTCGCGCCTGCGGGCGCCCCCGGGCCGGTCACGGTGACCGTCACCACCGCGGGCGGTACCAGCCCCGGCCTGACCTTCACCCGAACCGCCGCGCCCGGCATCTGACCTGTCCGCTCACCCGATCGCCGGGCGAGCGGCGCAGCCGGCTCATCCGACCGGGCTACTTCGGGCGCCATGTCCCGGCAGAGCGGCGGCGACCGCCATACCGTGGGGCTCCCCACGGCACCCGCGCCCTGCGGACCGGGAAGCGAACAAGGAACCGAACCGGTGCACATCACGCCACGCAGAGCGAGACTGACCGTCGCCGCAGCCCTGGCCACCGTACTGGGACTCGCCTCACCCGCCTGGGCCGTACCGTCGAGCACCACCGTGACGGCCAGCCCGCAGTCGACCACGGTGAACAACCCCGTACAGCTCCTGGCCACGGTCGACTGCCCTTCCGATCCCACCGGCGGCCTCGGCGTCACGTTCTTCGACGGCAGCGACCTGCTCGGCACCGTGCCGGTGAACGCCGGCGGCCAGGCCGGCTATACGGCCGCTTTCACCACCGCCGGCACCCACACCATCACCGCCGCCTACAACGGCAACGCCGACTGCGACGCCTCCAACAGCACCACAGACGTCCAGGTCACCGCGGCTGCGACGACCCCCGGCACCACTCCCGGATTCTGCTTCCTCGCCTGCGGCGGGCTGATCAACTTCAGCGTCGGTGACATCACCAACAACATCAACACCTCCGCCCCCAGCGCCGGCTCCCGCACTCAGTGGCCCCACCGCTAGTCTTCCCCGCAGGCTGCCAGGTGGCGTCAGGTGTCGTCGGCGGTCCTTGCGGTCGCCGGGCCGGGGGCAGACCGCACATCCCCTCGGCCAACCGCTGCCGGGTGGCGACGGCGGCGCGCAGGGGCGGTCAGCCGAAGGTGAACGAGTAGGCCTGCACGCCCGCGCCGACGCGGAGTTCGAGCCGTGCGTCCCGGGCGTCCTTGTCGTCGACGAGGCGGTACATGGTGGGCGTGCCGTCGATGTCCAGTTTCTTGACGAGCCTGCCGTCGACGAGAACGCTCACCGGCCCTTTGCCGCCGAGCACGAGGTTGACGTTCTTCGCCCGGTAGCGGAAGGCGAGGCGGGCATCGCGGCCGGCGGTGAAGTGCTCGTAGCCCGCTGTCCAGGTGCCGTCCAGGGACAGGCGGCCGGCGGGGAGACCGGCGGGGAAGTGGTACGTCTTGGGGCGGTCGTCCAGAAGCGGGTCGCCGACGTAGCCGCTGATGCGCAGGTTGCTGAGATAGGTCTCCGGGGTGCGCTCGTCGGTGAGGCGGTCATCGTGAGCGCCGGTCCTGGGAGGCAGGGTGACGGAGGGGTCGGCCTGCTTCAGGAGCGTGCGGATCAGTTCCTCGGTCTGCGCGTACTGCCCCTCGCCGAACTTGAGGTAGCGCACCGTGCCCCGGGCGTCGATCAGGTACTTGGCGGGCCAGAAGCGGTTGCGGTAGTTGTTCCACGTGGTCAGCTTGTTGTCGAGCGCCACCGGGTAGGTGACGCCGAGCTTGCGTGCCTGATCGGCCACGTTGTCCGCGTCCTTCTCGAAGGCGAACTCGGGCGCGTGCACGCCGATCACCTCGAGTCCCGCCTGCTGGTAGGCGCGATCCCATGCCTCGATGTGCGGCAGGCTGCGCTGGCAGTTGATGCACGAGTAGGTCCAGAAATCGATCAGGACGACCTTGCCCCGTTCCGCACGCAGATCGACCGGGCGTCCCTCAGGGGTGTTGAGCCACTTGGTGATACCGGCGATGGGCGGCGCCTGCCCGCACGAGCGCAGCTCGTCCACACCGTCCGCGCAGCGCGACAGCTCCTTGTTGGAGTTGTCGTAGAGGCCCGAGAGCTTCTGGCGTACGACCGTGTTGTCCTCGATCCGGCTCTGTGCCCCGGCCGTGTAGTTCGGCAGTGAACGCTGGATGGCGTCGGTGACGTCGAAAGCGAGCCCCGCGGCGAGCAGGACCATCAGGGCGCCGGCCGCGATCCGCAACTTCCTGGCCCGTTTACGGAAGGCGCCCACGCGCTCGGCCACCCGGCGTCCCGCGAGTGCGAACACGAGCAGCGGCAGGGCGGTGCCGATCGCGAAGGACAGCGTCAACGCGACGATGCCCAGGTTCAGTTCGCCCCGTGCGCCGGCGACCGTGATGGCCGCGAGCACCGGTCCCGCGCACGGCACGTACAGCAGACCGAGTCCCAGCCCCAGGGCGAAGGCGCCGCCCTCCTTGTTCACCTGGCGCTGCGGCAGCCGTGCGAACGGCCTCTCCAGCACCCGCTCGACGGCGGGAAAGACCAGGCTCAGGCCGATCAGGATCAGCAGGGCCAGCCCGACGTACCGCAGGATGTCCTCCGGCAGGCCCAGCGCGGAGATGATCGTGACTCCCAGCAGCGTGAAGAAGCTGAAGCTGAGCACGAGCCCGGCGACCACCGCGTAGGGCCGGCGGTTGGGGGGTGCGGGCGCCGGAGGACCGTCCTCCGTGAGCGCCTCTTTCGCGCCGGGTGGTGCGACGCCTTGTCCGCCCGCGAGGAACACCACGGGCAGGACCGGCAGGATGCACGGCGACACCGCCGTGATCAGTCCGCCGAGCAGCCCGATCAACACCAGAACGACCACGACAACGACCTCCGAGACTCATGCCGGCCCCTCGGGTCCGGTCACTCATGGTCCGGAGTCGACGCCGTCCCCGGATTGGTCCCGGGCTCACCTTCGTGCCGCAGATGCGACCCCGAATGGGCATCAAGCCTTGCGGGTGAGAGGTCGGCGGCCCGGTCGCCGCAGCTCCGGCGGGCCGGGTCGCGGGGTTCGTCGTGGGGGCCGGTACCGACCACGGCGTCATCGCCCCGGTAGCGGGTGGCCAGCGCCTTCAGGTCACCGATCCAGATGCTCTCCGGGACGGCGGAGGTGTACCAGAGCACCGACCGGGCCGAGGAGTCGGGGCGGCGGTCGAGGACCACCTTCAGGCCGAACGAGCCCGCGTGACCGACGATCTTGTCCATGATCTGGAGGGAGTCGAGGCCCTGGAGGCCGGAGTCGGGACGGGACCCCGCCGGATGCCCCGGAAGCGGTTACGAGTTCTGTGCGACCGTGCGGGCGAGGATTCCGAGCGTGGCGCGCAGGCCGGCCTCCGGGATGACCGGAAAGATGCCCGCCTCACGGTACTTGTCGTCGATCTGGCTCCAGTCGTAGTACGAAGTGACCAGCGTGCCCGACTCGTTGGGCGTGAGCCGGTACCCGTACAGGTGGCGGATGGGCGGCTGGATGGTGCCCGAGATCGTCCATTCCAGGAGCGCGTCGGGTTCGTAGCCGGTGATGATCACGGTCACGTCGTAGCGGCCCATGGGAAGGTCTCCGAGGGCCTCCCGGTCCATGTGGACGAGGAACTGGTCCCCCACCGCGCTCACCGGGTCGCCCTCCGCGGACTGCAGCATGCCGGAGCTGTCGATGGCCACGTGGCCCTGCGGCGAGCGCAGCACCTCGAAGATCGTGGAGGGGGACGCAGCCAGCCGGCGCGTGACTTCAAAGCGGTCCGTCGTCATGCCACACCCTTACATGCCTGCTCCGGTGAGCCCGCGGCGGGGGAATCCGACGCTCGAAGCGATCCTCACGGACCGCTTGTCTCGGTCGCGCGCGCGGCGTCACGGGGACGCCCGCGCCGGCACCCGGCGCCGTCACCGGCCCCGTACCGGCGCGCGTCACAGCCCTGTCGACTCCGGCGC
>NZ_JBHXLV010000321.1:0-4682 GCF_042721685.1 Streptomyces sp. NPDC058459
CTTCATAGGTCAGCGCGGGTCGCGCGAGGTCACCGTGAACTGGGCCCCGTCCTGGTCCCGCAGGACCGCCTCCCGCTCCGTCTCGCTCAGCACGCTGCCACCGTGCTTCTCGGCACCGCGGGCGCAGCGCGCCACGTCGTCGACCGAGAAATGGATCTGCCAGTGCGGCCGTACCGAGGGGTCGGGGGCCGCCTCCACCGCGCCGGAGTCGATCCGTGCCACCACGGTCCCCTGGCTGCGCAGCACCACCTCACCGCCCTCGTACTGGACCTCGCAGCAGCCCGGCTTCCCGGTGGCCCAGTCCAGCACCTCGCCGTAGAAGATCGCGGCGTCGAAGGCGTTGCGGGTGTGCAGGCGGATGAAGGCGGGGGCGGTGCGCTGCCAGGACTCCCAGTCGGAGAACAGATCGCCCTGCCAGACGCCGAAGGTCGCCCCGTCCCGGTCGGCGAGCAGCGCGCCCCGGCCGGGCGGGAAGGACAGCGGCCCCACCGCCGCCGTGCCGCCCCGCTCCCTGACCCGCGCCACCGCCACATCGGCGTCGGGGACGGCGAAGTACGGCGTCCAGGCCACCGCCGTCTGCCACATGCCCGCCACCGCGGCGATCCCCGCGATCGGCACCCCGTCCGCCAGCGCGATCCGGAAGTGGTCGCCCAGCCTGGCGTCGCGCCAGCGCCAGCCCAGCACCGCGCTGTAGAACTCCTCGGTGGCGTCGAGGTCGCGGCTGGTCAGGCTCACCCAGCACGGCGCGCCGAAGACGGAGTGCGTCGAGACGGCCTTCCTCGTCTTCCTCGATCCACCGCTGACGGATGTGTCGTGATTCATGACGGTCGCGTCCTGCTCTCGGGGCCCGGCGGCCACCGGTCTCGACCAGTGTCCGGCCGGAAGGGGGTCGGCTGCCTGTCGACTACCCCCGGGAAGGGCCCTGATGTGCGCTGACCTGCCATGGCCACACAGCGCGTCCCCGTCGTCACGCGGGCCGGCGGCGCTCCCCCGGAAGAGTGAATCATGCAGCGGACCGGAGCGCCGGGGGTGCGGTTCAGCCGGTCTCGGTGAGCAGTTCCTCGCGCAGCCGGTCGAAGCAGCCGCTCAGCAGCCGGGACACGTGCATCTGCGAGATACCGAGCTGCTCAGCGATCCCGCTCTGTGTCATGCCGCGGAAGAACCGCAGGTAGAGGATGGTGCGCTCGCGCTCGGGGAGCGCCGCGAGGCAGGGCTTCACGGCTGCCCGGTCCACCACGAGGTCGAAGCCGGGGTCCGGCTCGCCCAGGGAGTCACCGAGCGCGTACCCGTCCGTGCCCGCCACGTCGGCGTCCAGGGACAGCGCGGAGAAGCACTCCAGGGCCTCCATGCCGGTGCGCACCTCGTCCTCGGTGAGCCGGGTGTGCGCCGCCAGCTCGGCGACGGTGGGCGGACGGCCCGGAATGCTCTGCGCCAGCTCCTTGCCGGCGCCACGGACCCGGTTGCGCAGATCCTGCACCCGGCGCGGCACGTGCAGGGTCCACATGTGGTCCCGGAAGTGACGTTTGATCTCGCCGGTGATCGTGGGGACGGCGTACGCCTCGAAGGCGCGGCCGCGCTCCGGGTCGTAGTGGTCCACGGCCTTCACCAGGCCCAGGGCGGCCACCTGGTACAGATCCTCCAGTGACTCGCCGCGACCACGGAACCGGACGGCTATCCGCTCGGCCATGGGCAGCCACAGCCGCACCAGCTCGTCCCGCAGTGCCGTGCGCTCGGGACCCTCGGGCAGCTCGGCGAGCCGCGCGAAGGAGCGGGCCGTGTCGGGGGCGTCGTCGTGAGGGTGGGTTCTCGTGCTGCCAGATACAGACATCGCGTGCACTTCTCTCGCGGGCTGGGGCGACAGGCACATTCAGCACCGAAGTCCCTCCTCCCCAGTGTGCGGCAAAAACAAACAAACATGCCAATAACGGACGAAAGCCGTGTCGGTCTTGACCCGGTTTTGGACTGGGTGGCTCCATGGACGCGGGCCGTGAGAGGCGGTCGCCCGGAGTGATGTGCGGCACGCGTGCGAGCGGCGCCCCACAACCGCCCGGACGGTTTCTCCTGGGCACGGCTTGATCACCGAGCGAAGCGGGCGAACCGCCCGGCTAGGTGGCATTCCGCTCATTTGACAGTGGGCTGAGCGCACGGATAGACAGCAGCTCGCGGATGGTCGAGAGGGGCACTGTGTACGAGCCGAACGTGGTCGGTGACTGGCAGGAGTACGGCGAACACGCCGGTCTGCGGGTCCGCGTCCACCGTCTGGAGACGGCCGAACCGCCCCGGGGGCGCGACGACGCCGCGGCCGGGCTGACGTACTTCAGCGTCCGGGTGACCATCGAGAACCGGGGCACCCGCCCGGCCGGTGTCCAGCTGGAGGACGGTCAGATCGACATCCGGGTGGGCCAGGACGGGGAGGGCGCCTTCATCGACTGGCGGAACTCCCAGTTCATCGAGGGTTTCGACGTGCACCCGCTGCGCCGTGCCACCGCCGTCGTCCACGCGGCCGCCCCCGAGGCCGCGCTCAGCCATGTCGACGTCCAGATCCAGCTGCGGGTCGACGACGAGTGGACCGACCGCAGGCTGTGGGCTGGCGGCATCGGCCTCACCGAGACGGCGCAGGTGGCCACGGCCGCGGCCACCGGGCCGGACAGTCTGGCGCACCAGCTGACCGCGTTCCTCAAGGAGCGGACCGAGCCCGGCACCGCCTGACGCGCGCCGCCGGGGTCGGCTCCGGAGGATCAGGCGTTCGGGTCGAAGGGGATGCCGGACGGCTTCGCGGACGCCAGGTGCGAGGCGAAGTTCGAGTCCTTCAGACCGAAGTTGGCGCTGCCGAAGTCATAGCTGCTCAGCTTGTCGCGCAGACCGGGCGGGTACCCGTCCCAGCCGACCAGCGCCGGGTACTGCCAGGTGTGCTTGTGGTTCTCCGGCGGCTCGTCGTTGCTGCCCGCGAGCCGGAAGCAGTGCGTGCGGATGCCGTCCTTGTGGTAGACGGCCTTGGGGTGCGTGCCCTCGAAGCGGACCTCGGAGGCCGGGTGCACGGTGAAGGAGCCGTGGTTGGACGTCGACACGTACCGCGTCTGCCCGTCCTGCACCCACACCACCACGTGTTCCCAGTCGTTGCGGTGTCCGCCGAGGCTGCTGCCGGGCAGCGCCTGGTCCTTCTCGAAGTACAGGCCGTAGAGATAGCCGCACCAGCCGTTGTTGCACTTGGCGCGCGAGTAGCCGTTGGTGTTGTCCAGGTCCGAGGCGTCACGGCAGTTGCCGTTGAGCGCGCCGGTCGGGTTCAGGCCGGGGTTGACCGTGCCGTCGGGGCCGATCGCGGGCGTCGAGTAGCAGCCGTCCGTGTCGTAGTCGAACGCGGGCTCGTACTTCAGCTCCTCGGCCGTGGCGTTGACCGGGAGGGCGAGCGGGGGAGCGGCGAAGGCCGCGGCCGGGGAGGCGATCACGAGGGTGATGGCACCGGTGAGCGTGGCGAGCCAGCCGCCGCGCCGGCGGCGGGACGTGGACGAACTCACATCATCTCCAACTGGGCTGTGGGACAAGGCGGTTCAGCATCCCGACCGGACGCGTCGCTGCCAAGCCGTCCCATCTGTCCCACAGGTGAAATCCTGTCGGCGTCCTCGCTCAGGGCCCGTCGGGCAGATCCGCCGCCGACTCCTTCGGGGTCAGGTCCGGGCGCAGCCGCAGCCAGCTCGGCTGGCGCAGCAGCCCCGCCCGCGTCCGGGTGCTGAAGCCGACCTCGCCGACCAGCCGGGGCAGCACCCAGCGCGCCCCCGGAATCCGGGGCACGGGATCGAACGGGCACCGGTCGCTCGCGGCGGCCGCCAGCAGCGCGGCCAGCTCGGTGCGCTCACGCTCGCTCCAGCCGGTGCCCACCCGGCCCGCGTACACCAGCCGCCCCCCGGCACGCTGACCGACCAGCACCGCGCCCGGCTGCCCGGACAGCCGGCCCTTGCCGGGCAGCCAGCCGCCGACGATCACATCGGCGCTCCGGGTGTTCCGGATCTTGATCCAGTTCCGGGAGCGCACCCCCGGCTCGTACACGGAGTCCAGCCGCTTGCACACCACGCCTTCGAGACCGTGCTCCCGGGTTACCCGCAGCGCCTCGGCGCCGTGTCCCACCACCGCCCCCGGCACCGACCAGCGCGGACCGCTCAGGCCGAGCCCCTCCAACAGCGCCCTTCGTCGCGCGTACGGGGTCGCCAGCCGGGGGGAGCCGAGGTGGGGCACGTCGAACAGCACCAGGTGGACCGGCGCCCGCGCGGCCCGGTGCGCGGCCAGGGCCGGAGTGTGCGCGAGGCCCATCCGGTTCTGCAGCGCCTGGAAGTCCGCCCGCCCTGCCGCGTCCAGCGCCAGCACCTCGCCGTCCAGGATCGCGGGCGTGTCCCCCAAGGCAGCGGCCAGCGACCCGAGTTCGGGGTAGGCGGCCGTGATGTCCTCCCCGGAGCGGGCGCGCAGCAGCAGGCTTCCGTCGCCGGGCAGGTACACCGTCACCCGCTGCCCGTCCTGCTTGGTCTCGTACGCCCAGCGCGCGTCCCGCGCGGGCGGCGGCAGGGTGCCGGGGGTGGCGAGCATGGGAGGGACGAACGGCAGCGGGGCGACGGTCACGGCAGAACATGTCGACCGCGCCGGCCGTCATCACGCACCCCGCGTCGCGGAATCCCCTGAACGGCGGCCGGGGG
>NZ_JBHXLV010000322.1:0-4586 GCF_042721685.1 Streptomyces sp. NPDC058459
GACGAAGGCCCCGCCGCTGATGCGACGGGGCCTTCGCCCACATGGGTTCCGAAGGCCCGAGGGCCTTCCGATCGTGGAGATGGCGGGAATCGAACCCGCGTCCACCGGAGCGGAAACAGGGCTTCTCCGTGTGCAGTCCGCTTCGATTTTCTCGGCCCCGGAGATCACGCGGACAAGTCTCCGACGGGCTCAGTCACTGTTGGATTTCCCTCTTCACCCCGTGACCGGGATCAAGGTTTAGTTCCCTAGCTGATGCCAGGATCCGGGTCGGGAACAGCCCCGGGCTGACACTTCGCAAGTCGCTACTTAGGCAGCGAGGGCGAAGGAATCGCGCTTGGTGTTGGCGATTATTGGTTGCGACATATGGTTTACGAGATCATTGCCGCTTCCTCGACACGCTTCCCCTGCTTCGACATCCGCTGTCGAAACCGATCATCCCCATGTTGTTTTTTCAATGCCCCCCGCAGGAGGCGGCGCACCCTCGCTGGAGTGCTGTGCCATCGTACGTGACCAACGCGGGAGAGTGCCAGCCTATTCCCGCGCGCCCGGTCAGGCGTCGCGCTGCTTGCGCTTGGCGGACGCTATCGCCCGGTCCGACTCGCGCCGGTCCTGCTTCTCGCGCAAGGTCTGCCGCTTGTCGTACTCCTTCTTGCCCCGGGCGAGCGCGATCTCCGCCTTCGCCCGGCCGTCCTTGAAGTACAGGGCGAGCGGCACGATGGTGTGGCCCGTCTCCTGGGACTTCGCCTCCAGCTTGTCGATCTCCTCACGGTGCAGGAGCAGCTTGCGCTTGCGGCGCACGGAGTGGTTGGTCCAGGTGCCCTGGCTGTACTCGGGGATGTGGGCGTTGTGCAGCCACGCCTCCTTCCCGTCGATCTGGACGAAGCCGTCCGCCAGCGAGGCCCGGCCCTGGCGCAGCGACTTCACCTCGGTGCCGGACAGCACCATGCCGGCCTCGAAGGTGTCGATGATCGCGTAGTCGTGGCGGGCCTTCTTGTTCTGGGCGACGAGCTTGCGCTTGCCGTCCTTGACCCTGCCCTTGGCCAGGGCCCCGCCCTGCTTGGGCTGGGACTCCTTCGGTACGTACATTCCCTTGCTCATAGTGTGGCCATTTTCGCACCATGCAGGGGGCCGAAGGGAAGCGCATTAAGGGTGAGGCCTGGGGCTTCCCAGGGGGCTATCGGGGGTCGCCCAGGCCGGTGAGGACCGTTTCCGCGCGCTTCAGGGCGCTCGGGCCCGGGTCCAGGTCCGGGGTGATGCCCCGGCCGTCTACGGCGTGGCCGGAGGGGGTGCGGTAGTGGCCGACGGTCAGCTCCGCCACGGAGCCGTCCGGCAGCGGGGTCGGCATCTGCACCGAGCCCTTGCCGAAGGTGCGCGAGCCGATCACCACGGCCCGGCCCCGGTCCTGGAGGGCGCCGGTGAGCAGCTCGGCCGCGCTCATGGTGCCGCCGTCGACCAGGGTGACCAGCGGGCGGGCGGTGTCACCGCCCGAGGCCGCGTGCAGGGCGCGCTGGGCGCCGTCCACGTCGTAGGTGGCGACCAGGCCGCCGTCCAGGAAGCAGGAGGCGGTGGCGACCGCCTCGGTGACCAGGCCGCCGGAGTTGCCGCGCAGGTCGAGCACGACCCCGCTGCCCGCCGGTGCGCGTCGGACGGCGGTCCGTACGGCCTTGGCGGAACCCTTGGTGAAGGCGGACACCCGGACCACGCTGACCCCGGCGACCGGCGTGGTCACGGTCACCGGGTCGGTGGAGAGCCGGGCCCGGCGCAGGGTCCGGGACCAGGAGTCGGCGCCGCGCTGGATGCCGACGGTGACCGGGGTGCCGGCGGACGCGTCCTCGGCGTCGCCTCGGAGCTGGGAGACCACATCGGTGACCGGACGGCCGTCGACCGCGCGGCCGTCGACGCTGCGCAGCCGGTCGCCCTCGCGGATGCCCGCGTCGGCGGCGGGCGAGCCGGACCGCACCCGGCTCACCGTGACATGACCGTCGCGCTTGCGCTTCGCCCACAGTCCGACGCCGGTGTACTCGCCGTCGAGCGCGTCACGGAACTCCGCGTACTCGTCCTCGGAGTAGACGGCCGCCCAGCGGTCCCCGCTGCGGCTGACCGCCTGTTCGGCGGCCTCGGTGGGTGACTCGCCCTTCGCCATGGCCTCGGCGGCGGCCCGGCGCACATCCCCGGGACGGGGCTCGCCGGTGTCCCGACTGCCGTGCGCGGACTGTGCGTTGGTGTCGAGACGGCGGGCCTGGGCGGCGTCCGGCAGGGAGCCCGTGACGGCCCCCGCGGTCAGCGCTCCGGCGAACACCAAGGTCAGGGCGGCCCCGCGGCGTTTGCGGCGGGGCTGACGGAACAGGGCGCTGCCTGACATGGCGGTGAGTCTAGGACAACGCGAAGGGCCGTACAGACGGATGCCTGTACGGCCCTGTTGGCATGTCTCACACCTTCAGGTACTTGCGCAACGCGAAGAACGCCGCCAGGGAGGGCATCAGCACACTGGTCGCGAGGATCAGCGGCAGCTTGGTCAACACCGAGTCCCAGCCGATGAAGTTGATGAGCGTCAGCTTGCTGGAGAGGGCCATGCCGTGGTCGATGGTGAAGTACCGGCCCAGCACCAGGAAGACGCACGCGAGGCCGCCGCCGATGAGTCCGGCGACCGCGGCCTCCATGATGAACGGCGCCTGGATGTAGAACCCGGAGGCGCCGACCAGCCGCATGATCCCGGTCTCCCGCCGGCGGCTGAACGCCGACACCCGCACGGTGTTGATGATCAGCAGCAGCGCGACGAACAGCATCAGCGCCATCAGGAACAGCGCGGCGGTGTTCATCAGGTTGAGCAGCTGGAAGAGGTTGTCGAGGATGCTCCGCTGGTCCTGCACCGACTGCACACCGGCACGCCCGTTGAACGCGGTGGCGATCACCTGGTACTTCTGCGGGTCCTTGAGCTTGATCCGGTACGACTCCTGCATCTGGTCCGGCGTCAGCGACGTGGCCAGCGGGGAGTTGCCGAACTGCTCCTTGTAGTGCTTGTACGCGGTGTCCTGCGACTCGTAGGTGACCTTCTCCACGATGGCGGACATCTTGCCGAGGTCGGCCTGGATCTGCTTCTTCTGGTCCTCGGTGGCCGCGCCCTTGGCGCAGTTGACGTCCGACTGGGCGTCGCTCTTGTTGCAGAGGAAGATCGAGACGTTGACCTTGTCGTACCAGTAGCCCTTCATGGTGCTCACCTGGTCGCTCATCATCAGGGAGCCGCCGAAGAGGGCCAGGGACAGGGCGACGGAGACGATGACGGCGAAGGTCATCGTCAGGTTGCGGCGGAGACCGACACCGATCTCCGACATGACGAACTGGGCGCGCATGGCGTCTGGTCAAGCCTTTCCGTCGTGAACTTGGCTGCTGTCAGTGCTGGTAGCCGTAGACGCCGCGGGCCTGGTCGCGCACGAGGCGGCCCTTCTCCAGCTCGATGACGCGCTTGCGCATCTGGTCCACGATGTTCTGGTCGTGCGTCGCCATGATGACGGTGGTGCCCGTCCGGTTGATGCGGTCGAGCAGCTTCATGATGCCGACGGAGGTCTGCGGGTCGAGGTTGCCGGTGGGCTCGTCGGCGATCAGCAGCTTGGGCCGGTTGACGAACGCCCGCGCGATGGCGACGCGCTGCTGCTCACCACCGGACAGCTCGCCCGGCATACGGTCCTCCTTGCCGCCGAGCCCCACGAGGTCGAGCACCTGGGGCACGGACTTGCGGATCTCGCCGCGGGACTTGCCGATGACCTCCTGCGCGAAGGCCACGTTCTCCGCGACCGTCTTGTTGGGCAGCAGGCGGAAGTCCTGGAAGACCGTCCCGAGCTGGCGGCGCATCTGCGGCACCTTCCAGTTGGACAGCCGGGCGAGGTCCTTGCCCAGGACGTGGACCTGGCCGTGGCTGCACCGCTCCTCGCGGAGCACGAGCCTCAGGAAGGTCGACTTGCCGGAGCCGGACGACCCCACGAGGAAGACGAACTCGCCCTTCTCCACTTCCAGGGACACCTCCCTGAGGGCGGGCCGGGTCTGCTTGGGGTAGACCTTGGAGACACTGTCGAATCGGATCACGGATGCACCACGGGTCGCCGGGGGATGATGAGCGTGACCATACGCGAACCGGGAGCGCCCCCGCTGGGCCCGGTCGCCGTTGGGAGAGAGTTGTGCGTTTTTGTACGGGCGGCTCTTCCGGCTTTCCCGGGCGCCCGCGCTCTTTCGGGGGGAACCTGGCAGAGTGGAGGGGGAACGTTCTCGTTCCCGTCGGCGTTGTACGGCGTTGAGGGCCTGGCACGAGGAGGGCGAGCGCATGACGTACGACCGGTTGGTGTGCGCGAACTGCGCGGCCCCCGTGAGTGAGGGCCGGTGCGCGGTGTGCCGAGCGAGCCGTGAGCGGCTCCAGCAGCAGGCGGGTTTTCTCGGCGGGGCGAGTCCGGCGGCGCTGGTCATGCTGCTGGTGGTGCTGATCGCGGCGATGGCGCTGCTGGCGCACCAGACCGTCTAGGCGAGTCCCTGCGGGGCCTCGCACGGTTTGGGGTCAGCTCTGTCAGCGAAAGGGCCCGGAGCGCGCTGGTACGCGC
>NZ_JBHXLV010000323.1:0-4562 GCF_042721685.1 Streptomyces sp. NPDC058459
GTCTCCATGTCCGGCGGGCCGGGCTTCTACAATCGCCGGCAGACCGGTAGAAGCCCTGCCCGACGGCCCGAAGGAACGCGATGACCAGCGTCGACGAACCGGTGCGCCCCGACCGGCGGTTACCGGACGCGGCCCGCACCCGGTCCGACATCCTGGACGCGGCGACCGGCGAGTTCGCGCGCGCGGGCTACGACGGCGCCCGCGTCGAGGAGATAGCGGCCCGCACCCGCACCACGAAGCGGATGATCTACTACTACTTCGGCGGCAAGAAGCAGCTCTTCGCGGCCGTGCTGGAGCGGGCGTACGGCACGCTGCACGGGGTCGGAGACCTGCGGGAGATCGAGAGACTCGACCCGACAGCAGCCGTCCGCCGCATCACCCAGGTGACCTTCGACCACCACGAACAACACCCGGACCTGGTCCGCCTGGTCGGCGTGGAGAACATCCATGGCGGCGAACACCTCGCCGCCGCCCGCAGATCGGGCCGGATCGACTCCCCCGGACTGGGCGCGCTGAGCCGTGTGCTGGACGCCGGCCGGGAATCCGGAGCCTTCACCACCGAGGTCGACGCGGTCGACCTGCACGCGATGATCAGCGCGTTCTGCTGCTACCGGGTCACCGGCCGGCACACCTTCGGCGCCCTCTTCGACCGCGACCTGTCCGCCCCCGCCCACCGCGACCACTACCGCACGATGCTGGCCGACATGGTGGTGGCCTACCTCACCCGCCGGTAGTGCTCCCTTCGCTCCGCGAGCACCCGGTGCGGGGCCGGCCCGCCACCGGCGCCGATCCGCCCGGTCACCTCACCAGCAGGTCGATCACTCCCGTCAGGCCCTCGTCGTCGCTGCCCTCGGCCAGGCGGCGGCGCATCAGATCGAAGTAAGGGGTGAGCAGTTCCGGACTGACACCCTGCTGCTCGGCGGTGCGCAGGAAGGCGGGCGTGCCGGCCACCTGCATGGCGAGGGGGGAGGCGACACCCTCGGTGTAGTCGCCGGTCCGCAGCTGGTCGGCGGTCTGGTGCACCGAAGGGGCCATCGCGGTCAGCCAGTCGGCGAGCAGTGGGGCCAGCGCCGCGGGGTCGATGTCCTCCTTCCGGATCAGGGCGAAGGCGTGTGCCGCGCCGGCGAACATCCCGTACATGGCGCTGAGCAGGGCCACGTCGTACAGGGCCGCGAAGCCGGCGTCCTCGCCGACGAAACTGGTACCGGCCGGGATGCCCAGGGTGTCCCGGTGCCGCGCGAACAGCTCCTCGGAACCGCTGTAGAAGGCATAGCCGCCGCTCTCCGGGACGCCGATCATCGGAGGGACGGCCATGATCCCGCCGTCCAGGTAGCGGGCGCCGCGCTGGCGGGACCACTCGGCCCGGTCGCGGGCCTGGGCGGGGGTGCTGGTGGTGAGGTTGACCAGGTCCTTCCCGGTCAGGTCGAGGCCGGCCAGCACCTCACCGACCGACATGTCGTCCAACAGGCAGGTGATCACGAGGGTGTTCGCCGCGACGGCCCCGGCGGCGGTGTCCGCGACGCTCGCGCCCTCGGCTTCGAGTGCCGCGGCGCGGGCGGGGGTGCGGTTCCAGACGGTGAGCGGGTGACCGGCGCTGAGCCAGGTGCGGGCCAGCGCGGTGCCCATCGCACCGAGGCCCAGCAGCGTGACGGGAGTCTTCTCGACAAGAGGATTCTGTGGCATGCCGATTAGGCTGCTGGCACGCCCGGAGACGATCAAGTACCTACTTGGCAGTGGGTGGTTACCCCGGAGTGAGCGAGCACGTCAGAGAGGTGGGGCATGACGACGCTGAACCGGCCGCGCGCGCAGGACGGACACGTCTGCGGGATCGACTCCGCGATGGAGGTGATCGGCGGCAAGTGGAAGGTGCTGATCCTCTGGGCGCTGCACGAACATCCCCACTGCCGCTTCGGCGCGCTGCGCCGGCTGCTTCCGGGCATCACCGAGAAGATGCTCGCCTCTCACCTGCGTGAGCTGGAAGCGGACGGCGTCGTGCACCGCGTCTCCTGCGACGAGGTGCCACCCCGTGTCGAGTACTCACTGACCGAGGACGGTAGGCGTCTCAACGCCGCACTCGAGCCCCTGGCCGCCTGGGCCCGTGAGCGGCCGGCCGTTCGACGGTCCGAGGAGTGAGGTCATGATGGTGTGCCGCGAGCTCGTCGTCGGCGGCGGCCTCGGCGCCGGTAACTGACGGAATTCGGTGTGGGCTAGCTTCGGGGTACCCCGTAGGCCCGGTCCACGCGCAGCCGGACCACCAGGCGCTTGTCGCGGACCATGGCCGCGCGGTACTCGTCCCAGTCGTCGTGCTCGCCCGACACCGCGCGGTAGAGCCGCACCAGCTCCTCCACGGTCTCGTCGTACGGGTCGGCGGCCACCGGGGTCAGCTCGGCGGTGCCCTCGGCGACGGTGTACGCCCAGCGGTCGGTACTCGTGGCGTAGTAGGAGACGCGGGGGTCGCGGCGCAGGTTGCGGGTCTTGGCGCGGTCATCGGTGACCGAGATCCGGATGATCCGCGCGTCCGGGTCGTAGGCATGGCTGACGTTGGACAGCTGGGGGCGGCCGTCGCGCTTGAGGGTGACGAGCACCCCGCCGTGCCCCTCGGAGAGGAGCGCCAGCAGTGCGTCCTGCGTCGTGTCCTGAGTCATATCCACGTCAACGGGTGGAGGCCCAGTCGGCATTCCCTGACGACCAGCCCACCTGGAGCTGCTGTCCGCCATCACCCGCCGTGGCCCAGCCGTCGTTGCAGCGCTCGCTGGGCGCCTCCGTCACCGGGGTGCAGTGGACCAGCACCGCCTATCTCGTGGCCGTGGCCGGACTGTTGGTGTTCGCGGGCCGGCTCGGGGACCGGTACGGGCAGCGGCGGGTGTTCGCCCCCGGGATGCTGGGCTCCGGCGCCGCCTCGGCGGGCGTCGCGCTCGCGCCGGACATCGGCTGGGTCATCGGCCTCCGGGCGGCGCAGGGGGTGTGCGGGGCGCTGCTCCAGCCGGCCACACTGGGCATGCTGCGGTCGGCGTACCCGCCGGACCGGCTCGCGATGCCGCTGGCCGTGCGGACCAGCGCGATCGGGCTGGCGGCGGCCGCGGGTCCGCTGTTCGGCGGGGCGCTGTTGAGCGGGCCCGGCTGGCGGGCGCTGATGGGGGCGGGCCCGCGCACCGCGCTGCTCGTACTCGCCGCCGTCGCGGTCATGGCCGTACCGCTCGCCGGGCCGTTGTCCGGACGCCGCCTGGTGCCGCCTGGTGCCGCTCACAAGATCCGCTGAGGACGGGGTACTTGACGGTGATCATGCGCCACGATGAGCGGCGGCACGTGAGTACGGCAGGACCGGAGGAGAGTCATGGCACAGCTGCGACAGGAAGTCGCCCCGCGGGACGTGGGGCTGGACGCGAAGGCGCTGGACCGCCTCGACGAGCATCTCGCCGGGCTCGTGGACGAGGGCAGGCTGCCCGGCTTCCTGGTGTCGGTGGCCCGTGGCGGCCAGGTCGCCCATCTGACGACCCACGGCCACCGCGACCTCGCGGCCGGGCTGCCGGTGGAGAGCGACACCCTGTGGCGGATCTACTCCATGACCAAGCCGGTGACGGCGGTCGCCGTGCTGATGCTGGTCGAGGAGGGCCTGCTCGCCCTGGACGACCCGGTCGACCGCTACCTGCCCGAGTTCGCCGACCCCCGCGTGTACGTGGACGGTTCCGGTGACGGCGTACGCACCCGCCCGGCCGCCGGACCGATCCGCGTCCGGCATCTGCTCACCCACACGGCGGGCCTGACCTTCGCCTTCTACCACGACCACCCGGTGGACGCCCTGTACCGCGCGGCCGGGCTGGAGTCGTCGGTGCCCTCCGGCGCGGACCTCGCCGAGACCATCGCGGTGTACGCGTCCCTGCCCCTCCAGTTCGAGCCGGGTACCCGGTGGAACTACTCGGTCGCCACCAACGTGCTGGGCCGGCTCATCGAGGTGGTCTCGGGCCGTGCCCTGGACGCGTTCTTCGCCGAGCGCGTCCTCGGCCCCCTCGGCATGACCGACACTGGCTTCCACCTCACCCCCGAACAGGGGCCGAGATTGGCCGAGTTGTACGGCGAGACCCAGGACGGCGGCATCACGCCCGTACCGGGGCTGCCGGTGCGCGGGCGGCCCCGGTTCCTGTCGGGGAGCGGCGGGCTGGTGTCGAGCGCGGGCGACTACCACCGCTTCATGGAACTGCTGCGCCGGGGCGGCGAACTCGACGGCGTCCGGCTGCTCTCCCCCGCCACGCTCGCCCTGATGACCCGCAACCAGCTCCCCGGTGACGCCGTGCTGTGCGAGTTCGGCGCCCCCGCGCACCAGGAGCGGGCCAACGACGGGCTGGGCTTCGGTTTCAACGTCTCCGTCGTCACCGACCCCGCCCGCACCCTGGCCCCCTCCGCTCCGGGCACCTTCGGCTGGACCGGGGTGGCGACCACCGCCTTCTGGGTGGCCCCGGCACTGGACCTCACCGTGCAGTTCATGACCCAGGTACGCCCGCGCACCCTGAAGATCTTCCCCGACCTGCGCCGCCTGGTGCACGAGGCGGTCACGGGCTGAACCC
>NZ_JBHXLV010000324.1:0-4552 GCF_042721685.1 Streptomyces sp. NPDC058459
CCCCCTCTGGCATGAATCCCTGGGGAGTCCGGCGTGATGCCTGGGTCCGGGGAGTCCCGGCCGGGGTGCCCGGAGCGCTCAGTGGCCCTGTTCGTCGCGGCGGCGCTGCCAGCGGTCCTCGATGCGTTCCATGACGGTACGTTTCCGCCGGACGGGGTGGCGCTTGGTGTGGCCCCTGGGATGTTCGCCCGGCTTGGGTGCCTTGCGCCAGCCGGTGACGGCGAGCACGGCACAGCCGAGCATCACGAGGAAGCCGACGACGCTGATCCAAATGAGCTGGGCGACCATACCGGCCATGAGGAGCGCGATACCGACGAGGAAGCCCGCGACCGCCTGGTAGACCCGGCGCCGGGTGTACGTCCGCAGCCCGTTTCCCTCAAGCGCCGACGCGAACTTGGGATCTTCGGCGTACAGCGCTCGCTCCATCTGCTCGAGCATGCGCTGCTCGTGCTCCGAGAGCGGCACGGAGTCCTCCTCATCGTGCAGTCGCCGGGGCGACTCCGGGGGGTCCTTTCAGGATAGGCAGGGAATCGCCCCCGTGAAACCCGCCCCTCTGCGCCATCTGGCCAACCGGTCCGTCAGGGCGTCCCGGCCCGCTGAGGCTGTCATTCCCCGGCGGCCGACCCGTCATGCCGGTCGGTGTACCTCGATCATACGGCGCAAACCCCTCGATCGGGGGGCTTGTGGCGTACTCCATCTGCCGCCGCGTCCCTGATCAGCGGCGTGTCCCCCGGGGCGGGTTCAGTCTCGGGCGCCTTCGGCGGGCCCTTCGGTCACGCGGGTCTCACCGAGCACATGGACCTGGGTGGCCACGGAGTGGAAGGCGGGCAGCTCCGCGACGGCGGCCTCCAGCAGCAGCAGCGCGTCCAGCGCGCCGGGCTCGGTGTCCACCAGGACGCCGGGCACCAGGTCGGCGAAGACCCGTACGCCGTGCACGGCACCGACGCGCAGGCCCGCGTCCTCGACCAGCGTGGTGAGCTGTCCGGGGGTGAAGCGGTGCGGCACCGGGTCGCCCTCGCCCCAGCGGCCGTCCGGGTCGGCCAGGGCCTGCCGGGCCTCGGTGAAGTGTCCGGCGAGGGCGCGGGCCAGCACGGCGCCGCCGGCGCCCGCCGCCAGCAGGCTGAGCACGCCCTCCGGGCGCAGCGCGGCCACCGCGTTGCCGACGCCCTCGGCGGGGTCGTCCACGTACTCCAGCACTCCGTGGCACAGGACGGCGTCGAAGCCGCCGCGCCCGACCACGTCGAAGAGGCCGTGGGCGTCGCCCTGGACACCCCGGACCCGGTCGGCGACGCCCGCCTCGGCGGCGCGGCGCTCCAGGGCGAAGAGCGCGTTGGGGCTGGGGTCGACGACGGTGACGTGGTGGCCGAGCCGGGCGACGGGCACGGCGAAGTTGCCGCTGCCGCCGCCGGTGTCCAGCACGTCCAGCGAGTCCCGTCCTGTGGCCTTGACGCGGCGGTCCAGGGCGTCCTGGAGGACGTCCCACACCACGGCGGTACGGAGAGAGGCGCGGGGGCGCGTCGGGTCCGGCACGGCTGTTGCTCCTCGGCACGGCACCGCCCGTTGCCCGGCGGCGCGATGGGGGTCTCCCCGGCCGGTCGCGGGAGGTGCGCGGCGGGTGGAGACGTAAGGCGCCTCCACCCTATGGCCTCGCCCGCCGCACCCGGTCACCCCCGCCGGGTGCGGCGGCGCGCGTCTCGCCCAGTGGACGCGAGCGCGGGTCAGCCGGTGTCCGGGCGGGGCCGGGGCGCCGTCGGCCGGAGGGCGAGCAGCCGCTCGACCAGGCGCAGGAACATGCCCGCGTCGCGTATCAGGTCGTCGGCGTCGCGGGGGCCGGCCGCGCCCCGGATGCCGGCCTCGGCGCGGGCCCGGCGGTCGGCCCCGGAGGCGAACAGGGCGCTCCACTCGGCCAGCTCGGGCGCCAGCTCGGGCAGCACCTCCCAGGCGGGGCGGATACGGGCCCGGCGGCGCGCGGTGGCCTCGGGGCGCCCCCGGACGGCGAGGACGGCGGCGGCCGCGCGGAGGGCGGCGAGGTGGGCCAGGGCGTACCGCTCGTTCGGCGTCTCCATGGCGGCGGCCTCGTCCAGCGTGGTGTGGGCCTGGCCGAGCAGGGCGACGGCCGCGGGCGGTGCCGTGGACCGGCGGAGCACGGGGTGGACGTCGCTCGCGGCGGTGGCCGTTGACGAGCTGGTCATGACGAACCTCCTGTCGTCCGGTGACGGCATGGATGCCGTATGCCCACATCGTGCGGTATGCCACTGACAATCCGTTCCGACCTGCTGCTTCGCCCCAACTCCACTCGGCCGTCGAGGCGTCGGCGAACACCTGCGTGGCAGCCGGGCCTGGCCGCGCACGGCCGTTCGAGGGGTTCGGGCTCAGGGGGCCACGGGGGTGGGCCTTCCGGGACATCGGCTTCGAGGCCGGGCCGGTTCGCTGATCGCCGTGGAGGGACCGTCCGGCTCCGGCCGCAGTTGTCTGCTGCCGGCGCTCACCGGGCGGATGAAACCGACCGAGGGCGGGGCGGCCGTCGGGGACCTCCCGCTCCCCCGGCGCATGGGAGCGGTGCGCCGGCTCAGCGCGGTGGCCGACGTCGCCGGCGTCACCGGCCTGGAGCCCGCGCTGACCGTGGGCGAGCACCTGCGCGAACGGGCCCTGCTCCGGCGCCGGTCCGGCGACTCGCTGCGCGAGGTGCTGCATCCGCGTCCGCAGCGCGTCCACGAGGCCCGGCTGCGCGCGGACGCGGCCCTGGCCGCCGCCGGGCTCGACCTGGACGCCCTGCCGAAGGGCTCGCGCACCGCCGTACGGGACCTGGAGCGGCTGGAGGAGCTGCGGCTGTCCGTGGCGCCGGCGCTGATCGCGGGCCCCGGCTCCTGGCGGTGGACGACGTGGAGCTGAAGCTCTCGGCGGCCGAACGCACCGAGGTCTGGGACCTGTTGCGCTCCCTGACCGGCGCGGGCACGACCGTCCTGGCCGTGTGCCGCACCGCCCCCGGCGACTGCGTCACCGTCTCCACCGGGCCGGCCCCGGCCGGCCACGCAAAAGACGCCGAAACCCCTGCCGACGCCCCCCGGGAGGAGGCCCCCGATGCGCTCACCGGGGCTGGCCGCGCTTGAGCTGCGCCGGTTCGGTGGGGGCCGGCTGCCCCGCGCCGCGCTGGTCGCGCTGCTGGTGCCGCCCCTGCTCTACGGCGCCCTGTACCTGTGGTCGTTCTGGGACCCGTACGGCCGTCTGGACCGCGTCCCCGTGGCCCTGGTCGACGAGGTCCAGGGGGTGACGGCGGGCGGGAGGAAGATCACCGCCGGTGCCGACATCGTCAGGGGGCTGCGCGAGCGGCGGACCTTCGAGTGGCACGAGGTCGCCGTCCGGGGCGGTGATCTGACGACCATGCGGCAGAACCTGACCACCCTGCGCGCACAGGCCGACGCCCTCGCCGAGCGCGCCCCGCACCTGCACCAGGACGTCGCGGACGCCGTCGCCCGGATCGACCGGCTGAACGAGGGCGCGAGCGCCGCCGCCGCCGGGGCGAGGAAGCTGCACACCGGGCTCGGCACCGCCCGGTCCGGCTCGGCCGGCCGCATCCTGGTGCTTGCGCTGCTGATGCTCCAGCTGACCTCGGCGGCCGGCACCTACCCGGTGCAGACCAGTCCGGGCTTCTTCAACGCCATCCACCCCTGTCTGCCGATGAGTCACGTGGTGTCGGCGCTGCGCAGGCTGATCTCCGGCGGCGGGCTCGGCCCGGTGTGGCAGGCGTGCGTGGTGCTGACGGCGTTCACCGCCGGCGCCCTCGCGCTGACCGCGCTCACCGCCCGGCGCCGCCAGGTGTGGACGCTCCAGCGGCTGCACCCGGAGCTGAGCCTGTGAGCGCCGGGGCGGCGGAGGCGGTCCGGCGGCCCGGCGCACCTGTGAGAATCGGGTCCATGGAAAGCACCAGCGCCACGCCCGCCGGCAGTACGCGCCGCGAGGCCACCCGGCAGAAGCTCTACGAGGCGGCCGTCACCCTCATCGCCGAGCAGGGGTTCTCCGCGACCACGGTGGACGAGATCGCCGAGCGCGCCGGGGTGGCGAAGGGCACCGTCTACTACAACTTCGCCAGCAAGTCGGTGCTCTTCGAGGAGCTGCTGCGGCACGGCGTCGGACTGCTGACCGCCTCGCTGCGGGAGGCCGCCGAGCGCACCACCCGCGAGGGCGGCGGCGGGGTGGACGCGCTGGACGCGATGATCCGCGCGGGCCTGGTCTTCATCGACCGCTACCCGGCCTTCACCCAGCTGTACGTGGCCGAGCTGTGGCGCACCAACCGGGCCTGGCAGTCGACGCTGATGGTGGTCCGCCAGGAGGCCGTCGCGGTGGTCGAGGGGGTGCTGCGCGACGGCGTGGCGGACGGGGAGTTCAGCGACGAGATCGACGTACCGCTGACGGCGGCCGCGCTGGTGGGGATGGTGCTGGTGGCCGCGCTGGACTGGAAGGCGTTCCAGCCGGAGCGCTCGCTCGACGACGTGCACTCCGCGCTGTCCCGGCTGCTCCAGGGGCGGGTCAGCGGGGGCTGAGCCGCGAGACC